>DASPZW010000075.1:0-3850 GCA_035636055.1 Actinomycetota bacterium | reverse complement strand
TGCCGTCGTCACCGACATCTTTGCTGACCTGACGCGCAGCGGGATCGACCACCTGGTTGTGGTCAACGCCCACGGCGGCAACTACGTCCTGAGCAACACAGTCCAACAAGCCAACGTTGCTCGTCCGACCATGCTGCTGTTTCCAACCTCCTCAGACTGGAGTGCTGCCCGAGCTGCCGCCGGTTGTGCAACGACCGTCCACGACGACATGCACGCTGGCGACGTTGAGACCGCGATGCTCCTGCATCTCGCGCCCGAACTCGTCGGCGACGAGTGGGCACAGAGCGACTGGGAGGTCCCGTCTCGTCCCTACCTCAACCTGCTCGGCGTCCAGGGCTACAGCCCGCTCGGCGTCATCGGCAGTCCCTCCAAGGCAACCGGCGAGAAGGGCCGACTCATGCTGGCTGCCCTTGTCGAGGCCTTCGATGAGCCTCTCAAGCTGCTTCGGGGCCACTGAAATAACAGTGGGCCGAGTGGAGTACTGGCACGACCCGGCGGCCCCGGCCTCCAACAGCCTGGTTCCCGCATCCGGCGTCCTCGCCGTCAACGATCGCGGCGAGATCCTTCTCCAACGACGCCGGGACACCGGCCAATGGGCGATTCCCATGGGTAGGCAGCAACTCGGCGAGACCATCACCGAGTGCGCCATCCGGGAAACCAAGGAAGAGACCGGCGTCGACGTGGAGATCACCGGGCTCGTGGGGATCTTCTCCGACCCGTCCCACATCGTCGCCTATGCCGACGGGGAGGTCCGCCAGGAGTACGAAGTGACGCTCCTCGGCCGTCCGGTCGGCGGAGCCCCAGGAGCCACCGCCGAGGCCGACGATGTCCGGTGGGTGCGGCCGGACGAGCTGGATGCTCTCGACATGCACCCAACCATGCGGAGGCAGATCGCGTGCTATCTCAACCGCGCCTATCCACACCTGGACTAATCTCCCGGCTGAACCCCGACGCCGGAGGCAACTGCAATGAGGAAGGTCATCCTGATGATGTCGGTGTCTCTTGATGGCTTCATGGAGGGGCCGAACCGCGAGATCGACTGGCACATGGTCGACGACGAGCTGCACAGCCACTTCAACGAGCAGCTCGGCGCGATGGGTGCCTTCCTGGATGGACGGGTGACCTACGAGCTGATGGCCGGATTCTGGCCGACGGCCGACGAGGACCCCTCGGCCACCGCGCCCGTGGTCGAGTTCGCCCGCATCTGGCGGGAGATGCCCAAGATCGTGTACTCAAGGACCCTCGAGCGGGCCGACTGGAACACCACGGTGGTCCGAGATGTCGTCGCCGAGGACGTCATGGAGCTCAAGGCACAGCCCGGGGGAGACCTGATGCTCGGCGGCGCCGACCTCGCCGCAACCTTCATGCGACTCGATCTCATCGACGAGTACCGGATCTACGTCCACCCGATCGTCATTGGGAAGGGGAAGCCTCTGTTCCGGCCGTCGGACGCCAAGATCAACCTCCGGCTCGTTGAGTCCCGGACCTTCGGCAACGGGGTCGTGCTCCTCCGTTACCAGCGCCAGGACGCCGCAAAGTAATTCGGCTCCTCGTGCGTGGCGTGCGTGGTTTCCGCGGTGGCAGAGCCGATGCCCTGCACGGATGTGGCCGAAATCGGAGGTGCTGACGACGCTGAGTGGTCGGGGTGCGCCACCCCTTGGGGAGTAGTGACGGGAGGCAGCCCGCTGCAAACCGTCTTTGGGTGAATAGGTCCGATATTGACGCCTAAATACCCAAAGAAGGTTCTCGGCCCTGTCCACCGCCCCATCGCAAACGGCGGTCGGCGTGAGATGGCGCCTTAAGCTCGACGTTTGACCACGCTCAGTGAACAACCGGGGGCGGGCGGCATCCTCTCGGGCGTGCTGGTCTACCTCACGAAATAGCGACGAGCCAGCAATTCTGTGAGGATTCACCGGTGTACACCGCCCTGTACTCACAGAATTGGGCGGGGGACAGAAGAGCCCCATGACTGAGGACAAGCGTTCCTACGGAAGGTCGCGAAGCTGCGACAAGCGATCGAGCATCGGGCCGAAGTAGAGAGAGTGACCGCAGGCGAGATAATTCGCAGGGCGGTTCGTGACTACCTGAAGGCTGGTTGAGGGCCTAGGAAGCATCGGCCCCTCGGGACTCCGAAGGGCCGACCATGCGGGCAAGCAAGGTCGGCCCCCTCGTCGTCGTCCGAGTCAGTGCGCCGCCGGCTCGAGCGGCGCAGCCGGGCCGGCCAGTTCCTCCACAAGGCCCACGACGTTGCCATCGGGGTCCCCGAACATGGCGATGGAGACGTTCGGCCCCACCTGCAGCCGGCCCCGGAGGGTGCTGCCGCCCGCCGCCTCGATCTTGGCCAGGGTGTCCTCCAGGTTGTCGACGTTGATGTAGAACGTCACGACTCCCCGGCCCTCGGGGTTCTTGCCGATGCCGCCGCCCAGGGCGCCGTCGCCTGACTGGGTGGAGATCATCGTGTAGTCGAGGGGATCTCCCTCGTCGGGACCGTGCTGGACTGCCCAGCCGAAGATGCCGGTGTAGAAGTCCCGCAGCTGCCCTGCGTCCGTCCCCATGATCTCGAAGTGCCCGACCGGATTTCCCATCGTGTTCCCTCCTTGTCGTTGGCCCTGCGTCGTTGGCCCTGCCGGATGTCGTGTCCCACGCTACGGGCCTATATATGACATCTGATGTCATAGAGACGGAATATTCTCTGGGAATGCGAGCCGATCGCCTCCTCTCGATCCTGCTGCTGCTCCAGGCCCACGGCCGCATGAGCGCGGGATCGCTGGCCCGGCGCCTCGAGGTGTCCCGCCGCACCATCTACCGGGACCTCGAAGCCCTCGGGGCCGCCGGTGTCCCGGTCGTCATCGATCAGGGACCCAACGGGGGAGCGTCGCTGCTGCCCGGCTGGCGGACCGACGTCACCGGGCTCACAGAATCCGAGCTGTCCGCCCTCCTCGCCTTCGCCGCCAGCGCCCCGGCGGCGGACCTGGGACTCGACGAGGATCTTGGGCGCGCCGCCCGCAAGCTGGCAGTGGCGGCCGGCTCCGTCCCCGCCGGCAACCGGTTCCAGGACCGGGTACTGGTCGACATCAACCCGTGGGTGCCCCGCCGGGTACCCCCGCACCTCGGCAGCATCCAGGACGCCGTCTGGTCGGACCGCTGCCTCGCCCTGCGGTACCGGCGGGGCGACGGGGTCGTCGTGGAGCGCACCGTCGAGCCCTACGGCCTCGTCGCCAAGAACGGCGTGTGGTACCTGCTCGCCCACGGCGAATCGGGGATCCGGACGTACCGGGTATCGCGGGTCGAGGACGCCGTCGTCACCGACGAGGCGTTCACCCGCCCGCCCGGCTTCGATCTGGAGCAGGCATGGGCGGCCCACACCGTCGACCTCGTCATGCCTGACCCGGTGGCTGTCACCGTGCGCGCAGACCCCGAAGCGGCTTCGATGTTCTTCCGCTTCGCCGCTTCGCACATCCGCGAGCGAGGTGGCGACGGGACCTCGGTCCTGGAATTCCCCGCAGAGGAAGCGGCGGCGGTGTTCATCGCCTCGTTCGGGACGGCGGTGGAGGTGCTGGATCCACCAGGTGTCCGGGCACGCCTCGGTGACATCGGGCGGGAATTGGCCGGTCTGTACCCGGAGACATTGGAGCCGAGGATTCCCAAGGACTGACGAAAAACGCGAGACTGACCCCCAATGCTCCGCTGCAGCCATTGCGGCGCCGAGTTCTCCGAGTGGGCAGCCCGCTGCCCAGCCTGCAGAAGAAGCGTCGCGGAGGTGGCCGACCCTGAGGCTGGGACCCCCGCAACCGAACCGGGGGTCGTCTCTGGCGCGCCCGCCAGCCCCGAGCCGCCGGCGGCCGCGGAC
>DASPZW010000074.1:0-4098 GCA_035636055.1 Actinomycetota bacterium | reverse complement strand
TCCTCGGCTGGTACCTCGCAGCTGCGCTGCGGGCGGAGGCGACGCGGCGGGCCCGGGTGCAAGCGGAGTCGGACCTGAAGAACGTCCTCGCACTGGAGGCCAACCACCGCATCAAGAACAACCTCCAGCTCATCGCGGATCTGCTGTCTCTGGAGGCTTCGAAGCCGAGGGCATCCCTCCCGAGCGTGGTGGATGTGACCCTCGGACGGGTCCAGGCGGTCGCCGCGGTCCACGCGCTCCTCTCCTCCAGCGGGAATGGGCAGATCCAGACCCGCCTGGTGCTGGAGCGGGTGTTGAACCTCCTGACCGAGCGCATCGGCGCGGAGATGCCGGTGGAGGCCCGGGTCGTCGGGAGCTTTCCGGACCTGGACCCCGAGCGCGCGACCTGGCTCGCCGTCGCCGTGAACGAACTGGCGACCAACGCCATCCTCCACGGCTTCTCCGGGGGCGGGGGCCGGCTCGTCCTGCGCCTGGAAGCGGCCCCGGACTGTCGCGTTGTCGTGGAGGACGACGGCGCAGGGACCTGCGGCAGGGCCGAGGGCCTCGGGCTCAGCCTCGTCCGCCGGCTGGTCCAGGAGGGGCTCCACGGCGACTTGGACATCCATTCCGACGGTTCGGGGACCCGGGCGGAGATTGTCTTTCCGGTTGGCCCCCCGGGAACGACCGGGACAACCGGCTCCGCCCGGGCGGAGGTGCCCTCCGCATGAACGTATTGATCGTCGAGGACGATCCGGTCATCGCTATGGGCCTCGAGCAGAAGCTGAACGAGCTCGGCTACGGCGTGGCCGGCCGGGCCGGCACCGGCACCCAGGCGGTCGAGCGAGCCTTGGCATTGCGTCCCGACGCCATCCTCATGGACCTCGTCATCCCGGAGATCGACGGCCTTGAGGCGGCGCGCCGGATCTCTGCCGCGGGCCTGCGGGTGCCCGTCGTGGTGATCACCGCCCACGAAGACCCCGACCTGGTGGATGGCGCGATCTCGGTTGGGGTCGCGGCCTACCTGATGAAGCCGGTCAGCCGCGCCCAGCTTCGCTCGGCGCTGGAGCTCGCCGTCTCCCGGCAGGAGGAGTTCGAAGCCCTGCGGTCAGAGAATGCCGACCTCCGTCAGGCCATCGAGACCCGCAAGCTGGTCGAGCGGGCAAAGGGCTACCTGATGGACCAGGGGAAGATGACCGAGGGCGACGCCTTCGCCGTCATCCAGCACCGTGCGCGCGGGTCGGGCCGGAGGATGGGCGATGTGGCGGCCGAGATCGTCCGGGCGGTCGAGGTGCTGTCCGATTCCCTGAAGACCCACCCCCATCGATGAGTCCCGAGCGAGTCGCGCGCCGGATGACCAGGCTTGCGAACGATTAGGCTTCCACCATGAGCGAGAACCTCGGCCCCCTGTTCGGCGTCACCCCCGGGCACAACCTCGGGATGTACCTCGTCCGAGTCTGTGAGGCGGGTGCCCTCGCCGCCGCCCGCTGGCTGGGGCGGGGCGACAAGGACGGCGCCGACGGGGCCGCCGTCGACGCCATGCGCACCATGCTGGCCACCGTCTCGATGGATGGGCTGGTGGTCATCGGCGAGGGTGAGAAGGACGAGGCCCCCATGCTGTACAACGGGGAGCACGTCGGCAACGGCGAGGCCCCCGTGGTCGACGTCGCCGTCGACCCCGTCGACGGCACCACCCTCACGGCCAAGGGCCAGCCCTCCGCCCTCGTGCTGCTCGCCGTGGCGGAGCGGGGCTCGATGTTCGATCCCGGGCCATGTTTCTACATGGAGAAGATCTGCACCGGCCCCGACGCCGCGGACGTGATCGACATCGAGGCGCCGATCGGGGAGAACCTCAAGCGGATCGCCCGAGCCAAGCGGGAGGACGTCGAGGAGCTCACCGTGGTCATCCTCGACCGCCCACGCCACCTCGAGCTCATCGCCGACGTGCGTGCCGCCGGTGCCCGCATCAAGCTGATCCCCGACGGCGACGTGGCGGTCTCGGTCGCCGCGGCCCGGGACGGCACGGGGATCGACCTCGTCGTCGGCATCGGAGGGACCCCCGAGGGCGTGATCACCGCCTGTGCCATGAAGGGCCTCGGCGGCGTGATCCAGGGACGCCTGCACCCTCGGAGCGACGAGGAGCGAACGGCGGTCCTCGCCGCCGGCTACGACCTCACCCGGGTCCTGGCCACGAACGACCTCGTCGCCGGCCACGCCTACTTCGCGGCAACCGGCATCAGCGACGGCGACCTCCTGCACGGGGTGCGCTACCGGGGGGACCGGGCGACGACGCAGTCGATCATGACCCGCTCCGAGTCGGGCACGGTCCGGATCGTGACGGCCGAGCACGCCTCCCACAAGCCCTGGACGCCTGCCCAGTAGGATCCAAACAGATGCGTCCGGCGGACGCTCTGGGTTATGATGCTTCCTGCTTGACGCGTCCCGATCCACGATGGTCGACGACGTAAGGGCCACGAAGCCGCAGTCCCTCTGGGACTCGCGGCTTTTTTCGTGCAAACAGGGGTAGTGATTTTGTAAAGGGCGGCCCAGTGAGCAGGACCTCGTGAGGACGGCAACGTGAGCAGCCAGGCGCTCGGCATGGGGCGGGCAGGGGCCCGGCACACGTCGGTTGTGCGGGACGCCTTGGAGGCGTACCTCACGGAGATCGGCAAGGTGCCCCTCCTCACGGCCGAACAGGAGGTGGACCTTGCCATGCGCATGGCGGCCGGCCTGAGGGCCGAGCGGCTCGCGATCGATCCGGCCATCCAGCGCGACGGTCGTGCCGCCAAAGCCAAGCTGATCGAGGCCAACCTGCGCCTCGTGGTCTCGATCGCCAAGCGCTACCGGGGCAAGGACATGCAACTCCTCGACCTGATCCAGGAGGGCAACCTCGGTCTCATCCGGGCGGTCGAGAAGTTCGACCCTACGAGAGGTTTCAAGTTCTCGACGTACGCCACGTGGTGGATCCGGCAGAACATCAGCCGCGGCATTGCAGACCGGGACCGCACCGTGCGCCTCCCGGTTCATGTGGTCGACGCCGTCCACCGGCTGCGGCGTGTGCACAACGATCTCGTCCAGGACCTGGGAAGGGAACCCGGAGTCGAGGACGTCGCCGAGCGGATGGGGATGGACCTCGATGAGGTCAGGAAACTGACCAGCATGGCCCGGGGGACCCTCTCCCTCGACACCCCCGTCACCGATCAAGGCAGCGCCCGCCTGGGCGACTTCATCGAGGATACCGAGGCCGAACAACCGGTGGACGCCGTCTGCACCCTCCTGCTCCAGGAGCGCCTTGTTGCCGTGCTCCGATCCCTGCCCGACCGTGAGAAGCAGGTGATCGAGCTGCGCTTCGGTCTCGTGGACGGCGTCCCCCGCACGCTGGATCAGATTGGCTGCATCGTGGGTATGACCCGCGAACGGGTGCGCCGCGTCGAGGGGAGGGCGCTGTCGAAGTTGCGGCATCCCTGCGCCCCGCATCGGCTGTGGGACTTCGTGGAATGAGCCGAGTGGGATGAGCCGAGCGGGATGAGCCGAGCGGGATGAGCCGAGTCAACCGGGGAGAGGAGGAGCCATGTCCGACATCAACGCGTGGAACAGGAAGTTCATGGAGGGCTACCGTGCCGAGGGCGGCAAGGTCGGCGGCAACTTCGAGGGCGTGCCGCTGCTGATCCTGCACTCGACCGGGGCTAAGAGCGGCGAGCCGCGTGAGAATCCCCTCGTCTACCAACCCCAAGGCAGTTCCTTCGTCGTCTTCGCCTCGGGGGGCGGGGCTCCCCGCCACCCGGACTGGTACTACAACCTCGTGGCGATGCCCCACGCCGTCGTCGAAGTGGGGGAGGAGGTCATCGAGGTCACGGCCCGGGTTGCCAACGGGTCGGAGCGCGACTGGCTCTGGGACCTGCAGAAGCGCTCCATCCCGGCGTTCGCAGAACACGAGGAGAAGACCGTCCGGCAGATCCCGGTGATCGTGCTCGAACCCGCTTCCTGACCCGCGCTCGGGAATCCCGCCGCAGTCAGCTCGGGCCCCCTGCAGCCGGGCACCGATCCCGGACTTAGTGCTCGGCGGGCGCCGAGGCCGTGCGAGGCATGCCGTCAGGGGACCCGAGGTGGCTGCGGCCTCGG
>DASPZW010000073.1:0-3119 GCA_035636055.1 Actinomycetota bacterium | reverse complement strand
CACCTACTCCGGGCAGCCCGGGGGGGACCCAGGCGGCCTGTGGGACCCCTCCCATGTTGTGGTCCACGACGGGGTGCTGGAGCTGCAGACCTACCGCGACCCTGCCTTCGGCAACCGGTGGGTGTCGGGCGGGCTGTCCAGCGCCCCCGCCCTCCGGCAGACCTACGGCAAGTACCTCGTCCGCTTCCGCATCGACCAGGGCCACGGCATCGCCGGCATCATGCTGCTGTGGCCGAGCACGAGCGGGTGGCCCCCGGAGATCGACTTCGCCGAGGACGGCGGCGGCACCCGGACCGAGACCACGGCGACCCTGCACTACGGCGCCAAGGACACGCAGATCGCCCGGTCGGTCACCGGCGACTTCACGCTGTGGCACACGGTCGGCGTCGAGTGGAGCCCCGGTCATCTGGTCTACACGCTCGACGGGTCGGCATGGGGCACCGTCTCCACCTCCCAGGTCCCCGGCGGGCCGATGGAGCTGGACCTCCAGACCCAGGCCGGCACCTGCGGGCAGGCGGACACGCCGTGCCCCGACGCAACGACCCCGGCCCACGTCAACATGCAGGTCGACTGGATTGCGGCCTACCGGCCCGCGTAAGGGCCTCGCCGGGCCGGTCGAGGCCCGAAGCGCCGTCAGATTTCGACGTAGACAACGCCCCGCTCGACCTTGACCTTGTAGCTGGCGACCGGCTCGGTCGCCGGGCCCTTCACGACCTCGCCCGTGGTCACGTCGAACTGGGAACCGTGGCAGGAGCAGGTCACGGTGGTGCCCTCCAACGTCCCCTTGGCCAGCGAGCACCCTGCGTGCGTGCACAGGTCGCCGATGGCGTAGACCTCGCCATCGACCTCGGCGATCCCAACCCAGGTCTCGCAGACGTCGTAGGCCACCAGGTCGTCCTTGGGGAGGTCGATCTTCTTGGTCACGGTCTCGAACTGCATGCCGGCTCCTTCCTTCGTGGGTCCTGATGGACCTATTCTGTGCTTCCCCGTCGCTCCGAGAGGTTACCCATGATTGAAGCCAATGCCGAGCGCAGCTATGACGTCGTCGTCATCGGGGCCGGGCCGACCGGCGAGAACGTTGCCGGGCGGGCGGCCGGCGCCGGCCTGCGCTGCGCGATCGTGGAGGCGGAGCTGGTCGGCGGGGAGTGCTCCTATTGGGCCTGCATCCCGAGCAAGGCGCTGCTCCGGCCCCCGATGGCCCTCGAGGAGGCCCGCAGCGTCCGGGGTGCCCGGGAGGCGGTCAACGGCACGCTCGGCGTCGATGCCGTGCTCCAGCGCCGGGACGACTTCGTCCATCACTACGACGACGGCACCCAGGTGCGCTGGCTGGACGGCAAGGGCATCGACCTGGTCCGGGGCCACGGTCGCCTCGCCGGCGAGCGCCGGGTCATCATCGACCGGCCCGAGGGCGACCCCGTCCACCTCACCGCCCGCCACGCGGTTGCGATTGCCACCGGTACCTCGGCGGCGATCCCCCCGATCCCCGGCCTCAAGGAGGCCAAGCCCTGGACCAGCCGTGAGGCCACCTCCGCCAAGGCGCCACCGGCGAGCCTCGCCATCCTCGGGGGCGGGGTCGTGGGCTGCGAGATGGCAACGGCGTGGAGCAACCTCGGTACGAAGGAGATGACCCTGATCCAGCGGGGTGACCGCCTGCTCCCCGGCAACGAGGCCTTCGCCGGCGAAGCCGTCCGGGCTGCGCTCGAGCAGCGTGGGGTGCGGGTGCTGCTGGGGGCCACCACCGCCGCCGTCGAGCGGGATGCCCGGGGCCGGGTGAGCCTCGAGATGGCCACCGGCGAGACCATCGTCGCCGCCGAGCTCCTCGTGGCCACCGGCCGGACACCCCGGACCCTGGACATCGGCCTCGAGACCGTCGGCCTGCGCCCGGGGGCCTGGCTCGACGTCGACGACTCCATGCTGGTCACGGCGGTCGACGGTGGCTGGCTCCATGCCGCCGGCGACGTCAACCACCGGGCCCTGCTGACCCACATGGGCAAGTACCAGGCCCGCATCTGCGGCGACGCCATTGCCGCCCGGGCGGCGGGCCGGCCGGTCCAGCCGGCACCGTGGTCCCGCCATACCGCCACCGCCGACCACGGGTGCGTGCCGCAGGTCATCTTCACCGAGCCCGAGATCGGCGTGGTCGGCCTCACCTCGGATCGGGCGGCGGCCCGCGGGCTCACCGTGCGGTCGGTCGACTACGAGATCGGCGACGTGTCCGGGGCCTCGCTCTACGCCGACGGGTACCAGGGTCACGCCCGCATGGTGGTGGACGACACCCGGGGCGTCATCGTCGGGATGACCCTCGTCGGGATGGCCGTCGGCGAGATGATCCACGCTGCGACGATTGCGGTTGCCGGCGAAGTGCCCCTCGACCGGCTCTGGCACGCGGTCCCCTCCTACCCGACGATGAGCGAGATCTGGTTGCGCCTGCTGGAGACCTACGGCCTTTGAGGACCAAAGCAGCCCCGAGCAGGGTTCCGGGGAACTTTGAGCCAAAACCGCTCATTGCTGCACGTTATGGCTCAAAGTCCGGAGCGGGCCGAGCACGTCCTGGCGGAGCGACCTCGGCCCGAACGAACTCGAGTGGGTCAGGCCGCGTCCTCGCCGGTGACAAGGTCCGGGGAATTGCAGCCCTGGATCAGCGCGGGCTGGGTGGCCGGGACGAGCGGGACCGAGCGGCGGATCGTGACGAAGGCGATCAGGCCCCCGGACGCCGCCAGACCCGCAGCGATCAGCGTCGCTTTCTGGTAGCCGGTGGTGAGGACGGCCGCCTGGGACGTCTGCAGGCCGACGAGGGCGGGCAGCACGGCAACGGACAGCAGCCCGGCGAGGCGGGCAACTGCGTTGTTGACCGCGGAGCCCACCCCCACGTGCGCCTCGTCCACGGCGGCCAGCACCGCGGCCGTGAGCGGGGCCACCGTCATCGCCAGCCCCAGCCCGAAGATGACGGCGCCGGGCAGGATGGAAGTGACGTAGTGGCTCCCGGGGTGGATGCGGGACAGCGCGACGAGCCCCCCCGCCACGATCAGCGGCCCGACGGTCATCGGCAGCCTCGGCCCCGTCCGCTGGGCGAGCGCGCCGAACCGGGCGGAGAGCGTGAGCATCAGCAGCGTCACCGG
>DASPZW010000072.1:0-9978 GCA_035636055.1 Actinomycetota bacterium | reverse complement strand
AGCTCGCCCAGGCCCAGCTCCTTCTCCAGCCGAGCCGCGGGCTTCACCCCGATGGAGCGGGCCACCGGCCGGCCGCGGTCGAAGAGCACCACCGCAGGGATGGAGGAGACCTGGTAGGAGTCGGCAATCCGGCGGGCGTCGTCGACGTTGATCTTGGCGAACCGCACACGGTGGCCCCACCGGCGGGACATCTCCTCGACGATTGGCACAAGTTCGCGGCACGGCGCGCACCAGTCTGCGTAGAAGTCGACGACCACCGGGACGCCAGAGTTGTGGACTTCGGCCTCGAAGGTCTCCTCGGTCAGGGTATCGACCATCGTGTACTCCTATCGGGTCCGTGATTCGACTTGTCGGGCGGCTATCGCAGGAACGAAGGCGCCCCTTCGGTCGCGGTCCGAACCAGGTAATTCACCACGGTTTTTGTTGGAGGGTCGACGTGGTGGACCTCGGCGAGATGCCGCTCGATCTGCCTGCGCAGCTCGTTCTCGTCATTGGTCTCCGTCCTGAAGCCGCAGGGCCTCGCCCCAGCGGTGTGGCAGCGGTAGTCGTATTTCACCTCTGATTCTCCTTTCCGATTCCGGCACTGTTCTCACCCAACATATCGGTCGCTGAGATCCGGGTCTGCCACAATGTCGTAGCAGACTCTGTTCGGGCCCCCGAGGGCCCGGCGCGAGGGGATAGGTTGCACTCGGATGCAAGCCGTCGAGAGGGACCAGGGCCCCCAACCGCTGTGAAGCCGCTACCTCAGCAGACCCCCGGAGAGGTTCCGGCCCGCCCGAGGTGGAGGACGGCTTCGGGATCGGTGACCTCGATGGCCCCGTAGCTCTGGGCGACGAGGCCCTCCCTGGCGAGCTGACCCAGCACCTGGTTCACGCTCTGTCGGCTCGCCCCTAGGAGTGCCGCAATCTCGGCTTGGGTAAGCGCCACTTGGGCAGGCGCCACCACCCGGACGAGCTCGTCCGCCAGGAGGGCGAGCGTCCGTGACCGCAGGTCCCCCACCGAGAGCTCGATGATGCGTCGGTTCGCCTGCTCGAGGCGCTTCACGACGCTGGAGAGCCACCGCAGGGCGATCGCGGGGTGGCGGGCGAGCAACTCGGTCAGCGAATCCTTCGGGAGCTTGAGGAGGCTCGCTGGTGTCCGAGCCACCGCGGCGTAGGGAAATGGCATCTCACAGAGGAGCGGAATGTCGCCGAAGACCCCACCGGCGCGCTGAATGCCCACCAGGATGCGGCGCGGCCCTCGACGAAGGGCCAACTCCACCTCACCCTCGCGCACGATGTACGCGGCGTCGGATGGCTCTCCTGGGGAAAGGATCTTCTGCCCCGCCTCCACCTCGAGTGGCTCAAGAATCCTTGACAGCTCATCCAGCTCGGGAACGGAGAACGGCGCAAGGTCCGGCCTGCCGAAATCCCGTGCGATCCACGCGACGTGCGTCGGCAGGCCCCGGTCGGCCCGGGGGTTCAGCGGGCCCAGCCCTCGCTTCCAGTCCATCGTCCGCCCCCACAGGTGCCGATGTGCAGTGTCAACTACGGGACAGTTGGCGAATCCCGCCCAGGTCGTCGCTGTTGCAGGGGATGATCCCACACGCAAGGGTGCTCCCACCCGGGCAGGAGGAGTGCTGTCATGTCTGAGACGGTGTCGGACGAATCGGTGGCCTTTGGTCCTCCGGGCATGGAGCCACGCTGGACCCGCGGGAACAAGGATGGCACCGGCACCGCATACGCCACGTCGAGCAAGGTCTGGTTCACGCTCTGGAACGGCATCCTGACCGAGGCCTACTACCCCACGGTCGACCGCCCCCAGATCCGCGACCTCCAGTACCTGGTGACCGACGGTTCGGGGTTCTTCCATGAAGAGAAGCGACACCTCCGGAGCCAGACCGAACGCCTCGCCCACGACGTCCTCGGATACCGGATCACCAACTCCGACCCGGAGGGGCGCTATGAGATCGTGAAGGAGGTCATCGCCGATCCGCACCTTCCCTGCATCCTGCAGCACACGGAGCTGCGGGGGGAGGAAGACGATCTTCGCCGGCTCCGGCTCTTCGTTCTCTGCGCCCCGCACCTCGAGGTCGGCGGCTGGAGCAACAACGCCCGAGTGGTGGATGTTGCCGGGCGAAGGATCCTCACCGCCGAGAAGCAGGGGACATGGCTGGCTCTGGCGGCGACCGTGCCCTTCGCCCGCGTCTCCTGCGGCTACGTCGGACGCAGCGACGGATGGACCGACCTCGCCCAGGACTTCTCGATGGACTGGGAATTCGGCCACGCCGCCAACGGCAACGTCGCACTGACCGGCGAGCTTGACCTGGCAGCTGGCCATGAGTTCACCCTCGGCCTGGCCTTCGGCGACACCCTCCACAGCGCCGCCACCTCTCTGCTCCAGAGCCTTGACGTGCCGTTTTCGGCGCAGGCGTCACGCTACGCATCCCAGTGGCAGCGGGTCTGCCGGAAGTTGCTCCCCGTCGAGAAGGCCTCGGGCGATGACGGGGAGCTGTACCACTCCAGCTTCACGCTCCTTCTCTCCCACGAGGACAAGACCTACCCTGGTGCGTTCATCGCATCCCTCTCGATCCCCTGGGGTGAGGCGAAGGGGGACGAGGATATGGGTGGCTACCACCTCGTCTGGACCCGTGACATGGTCAGTACCGCGTCCGCGTTGCTGGCTGCCGGCGACACCGAGACCCCGAACAGGGCGGGAATCTACCTTGGGGCCAGCCAGCGGCCCGATGGTGGCTTCCCCCAGAACTTCTGGATCGACGGCACCCCGTACTGGGGCGGGATTCAACTCGACGAGGTTGCCTTCCCCATCCTGCTCACGTACCGTCTCGAGCGCGAGGGCGCCCTCCGTGGCTTCGACCCTTACCCCGTCATCCTGGCAGCTGCCGGCTATCTCGTTCGCCAGGGCCCCGTGACGCAACAGGAGCGCTGGGAAGAGGCCTCCGGCCTTTCCCCATCCACGCTCGCCGCCACGATTGCAGCCCTCATTGTGGCGGCTGAGTTCGCACGCCGTCGGGGGGACGAGTCCACAGCGTCCTTTCTCGAGGACTATGCCGATTTCCTTGAATGCCACATAGAGGCCTGGACCGTCACCACCGAGGGCACGCTGGTCTCCGACATCCCGCGGCATTACGTCCGCATCACGCCCGGCGGAGTCGATGAGGCGGTTCCCAACGAAGATCCCAACGCCGGCGTGCTCGCCCTCGCGAACCGCCCGCCGGGGAGCCGTTGGGAGTTCCCCGCTAAGGAGATCGTCGACGCGGGTTTCCTTGAGCTGGTCCGGTACGGCATCCGCAGCCCGCACGATCCCATCGTGGTGGACTCCGTCGAGGTCGTGGACAGGCTCCTCAGGGTCGAAACGCCGTACGGGCCTTGCTGGCACCGCTACAACCACGATGGGTACGGCCAGAGGGCGGACGGCGGCGCGTACCGGTGGTGGGGGAAGGGCCGGGCGTGGCCGCTGCTCACGGGGGAGCGGGGGCACTACGAGCTCGCAGCGGGAAGAGACCCAGGTCCGTACCTCCGCGCACTCGAGGCATTTGCCTCATCCACCGGACTCCTGCCGGAGCAGGTCTGGGACGAACCGGACCGACCCGAAGTCCACATGTTGCTCGGCCGGCCCACGGGAGCCGCGATGCCGCTCATGTGGGCGCACGCCGAGTACATCAAGCTGCTGCGATCGGCCTTCGACGGAAGGGTCTACGACCTCGTCCCGGAGGCCGCACACCGGTACCTGGGGGCCCGCCGGGCCTGCCGGCCGCTGGAGATCTGGAAGCCCAACCGGCAGGTGAGGGTCATCGAGCGCGGTCGGATCCTCCGGGTCCAGGCGCCGGATCCATTCCGGCTTCGCTGGACCCGGGACGAGTGGCAGTCATACGAGGACAAGGGCTCCACCCAGACGGCAGTGGGGGTTTCCTTCGTTGACATCGCCATCTCGCCGGCTCAGGAACCACCCATCCGGTTCACTTTTTTCTGGACGGCAACCGGCAGCTGGACGGGCCGTGACTACACGGTCGGAGTGAATTGAATGGGCCGTGTCCGAGAGTTTCCATCGCTGGGGACTTGGTCGACCCTCACCTGCACTGACCCCGATCGTGGAGCAGCGACTCGCCGGCGTCAATCCGGCGCGGTCTTCTCGGCCACCAAAAGCGCGTAGCCCGCAGCGCCCCCAGCGACCGCCCGGCGTGCCACCTCGGCCACCTCGCGCACCTGCCGAGCGTCGATAGTCATGACTGCGGGCAGGCCTGCAAGGACCAGGGCGAGCAGCCGGGCTTCCACGGAGTCGATCATTGCCACAAGCGCCTCGCCGTGGTTCTCGGCAGCAACCAGCCGCAGGCCTGCCGATCGGAGGATTGCCTCGTACCCGCTCGCCGGGAGCGCCCCGCCAAGGCAGGCAATCCAGGCGGCGGCGCCACTAAGCTCAGGGGGCAGTGCCCCGGCCTCAATGACGACGTCCGCGATTCCGACCCGCCCGCCCGAGACCAGCACCCTGGCCATCTCCCGTGCCCCCTGCGCCTTGTCGGGGAAGGTGCAGAACGCGCATTCGCAGAAGAGGGCATCCACCGAGCCGTCGGCAAGCGGGACCGCCTCCGCGTCCGCAACCACGAAGCTCACCCGCCCTGTCATGCCCCTTGTTCGGGCGGCCTCCGCCGCCCTGGTCGCACTCCCGGCGCCAAGCTCCAGGCCGGTCACCCGCACGCCGAACTCCTCCGCCAGGGCCATGGCGGTCGTCCCGGGGCCGCTGGCCATCTCGGCGACCCGCATCCCCGGATTGAGGCCGACCACCGAGGCGAGACGGCGCGTGAGGCCGAGTCCCCCTGGGTGGTAGCTCTCTCCGAGAAGGGCGGACACGATGTCGAGTTCATACGCGGCGGCGCAGCAGCGCTTCAGCTCCTCTGCGGCGATGCCCGCCTCGCCCGCCACGGTCTACAGTCCCTGCCCGATGTTGGTGGCATCCCGTTGTTCGCGCCGTGGTTCTCCGATCGTCTTGAACCCGAATTGCGTTGGCTGGAGCAGATCCTGCAGTGCTGTCGCATTGGGGACCATGGCCGGCACGTGACCCCCTGAGAGGCTCTCCCACACCTGCTCCCGGTATCCCACCGAGTTGTAGGCGCAGAAGGGGATCAGCCTGCCGTCTGGGACGATCTCCACCACACAGCACTTCATGAGCTGGCGCACGTTCAGGGTGTAGGCGTCCTGGAAGTCCTGCACCACGATCATGAGGGCCCGGTCCGCGAGCTGGTCCAGCACATTCGGCGAGTCCAGCCCGCACGCGATGCAGTCGAGCTGGCCCGCCACAGTTGTGCTGCCCGGGACGGCTGAGGCGCTCCAGAGCTTCTCCAGGGCACCCCGGATCGACGGGTCCGGGAGTACGCGGTTCGTCACGTAGTCGAGGTAGTCCTCGAGCGCCAGGAGGCGCGGGATGGGGACGACGGTCTCGCCTTCAGCCAGGACGTAGGTCACGCTCCGGCAGGATGGAAAGCAGCACGGGACCGGGAAGAAGTCAGCCGGTCGGAACCAGTCGGGGAGCTGCTCAACGATCGATGTGATGACGTCGGGGTTGGTGAGGCGCTGCATCGGATCGAAGGGGAGGTGTCGCCCGGCGTGGGTCACGGGCTGGAACACCACCGAGCGCACCGCAGGCTGTGAGATCGCATGGCGCACGATGGCGCCAACCTCGTGATCGTTGACCCCACGCTCGATGGCCGCCACCAAGGCGACCGCCAACCCGAGCTCTGCACAGCGTTGCAGAGCGGCCTCCTTCTCCGCGCGCAGGTCCCGGCCTCGCAGCCGCAGATGCGTCTGCTCTTCGAGCCCGTCGAACTGCAGGTAGATCACCGGCTCGAGCTCCGCGAGCTCTTCCCCGAACCGGCGGTCGCGGGCCAGCCGGATCCCGTTGGTGTTCAGGGTGACCATGCCGATGCCCTTGGCCTTCGCCATTACGATGAACTCGAGGATCAACGGATGAATCGTGGGTTCGCCGCCTGACAGCATCACGACCTCGGGCTGTCCCTCTGCCCGGACGAAGGCATCGAGGCCCGCCTCCACCTGATCGAGGGTGAGCGAAAACCCTTGTGTGTGATGGCCGGACCCAGCGAAGCAGATGGGGCAGTCGAGATTGCAATGACTGTTCACTTCCAGGATGCCCAGGCAGGCGTGCTGCTTGTGGTCGGGGCACAGCCCGCAGTCAAGGGGGCAGCCACGAGAGAGCTCGGTTTGGGTCTGGAGCGGGATCGTGCCCGGCTTGTTGAAGCGCATGGACTCGAAGTACCAGTCGGCACGGGAGTAGAGGAGCGCTTCGAAACTGCCGTGGTCGGGGCAGCGCTTCCTCAGGTACAGCCGGTTGTCACGGACGTTGATCTCGGCGTCGGTGACGATCTTGCAGACCGGGCAGATGCTCTTGGTGTACTCGACGAAGACCTCGTCGCGGTCGACCCTGCTGTTCATCGGGATGGGTCCTCTCTCCTCGAGGGCAGGCTAGCCCGCCAGGTCGGCCAACGCGTCTTCCACCGCCCGGTAGAAGGTGGGATAGGCGTAGATCATTGCCCTGAGCACCGAGGTCGGAACTCGGGCATGGACGGCGAGGCCCAGGAGGCCAAGCACCTCGCCGCCGGCCGGCCCGACCGAGGTTGCGCCGACGAGGACACCGGCGTCGGCGTCCTCGACCACCTTGATCACCCCGTCGTTGTCCGCCTTGTGGATCCAGCCGTGGGCCGATCGTGGCACCTGCGTCGATCCAACCCGCACCTGCAGCCCTCGGCGGGTCGCCTCGACCTCGGTGAGGCCCACCGAGGCGACCTCCGGGTCGGTGAAGGTCACCCGGGGGAGCGCATGGTAGTCGGCCGGACCGGGTTGCTGCCCGAGGATGTCGGCGACCGCAATGGCCGCCTGGTAGAGGGCGATATGGGTGAAGGCACCGACCCCCGTGACGTCGCCGACCGCCCAGACGCCGGGGGCGGCCCGCAAGTGTCCATCGACGGCAACGCTGTGGGCATCTTCGTCCAGGCCAATGCTGCCCACGCCGAGTGTCCGAAGATCCGCCCGCCGGCCGGTCGCCACGAGGAGTCGCTCCCCGACCACGGCGCGCCCGTCGTGGAGGACGATGCGGATCTGTTCCCCGTCCCGGTCGACCTTCGTCGCGCGGGCAGCCGTGTAGACGTTGATTCCCTCGCGCCGAAATACCGAGGTGACCACCTCGCTTGCCTCCGGCTCCTCGAGGGGCAGCACCCGGTCAAGGGCCTCCACCACGGTCACCTCGACGCCGAAGCGGGCGTATGCCTGAGCCAACTCCAGCCCGACGGCCCCCCCGCCGAGGACGACGAGGGATGTTGGGAGTTCCTTGGCCTCGACCGCATCATGGTTGGTCCAATAAGGAACGTCGGACAGCCCGGGCACCGGCGGGAAGGAGGGGCTGGTGCCGGTGGCGAGCACGATGGCCTTCGTGGCCTCAAAGGTGCGCCCGTCGACGTCGACGACTTGCGGCCCCATCAGGCGGCCGTGGCCCCGCACGAACCGCCCACCCTTGCCCTCGAAGCGTTCCACGGCCACGCGGTCGTCCCAGTCGTCCGTCGCCTCCTCTCGGATGCGCCGTGCCACCGGGCTCCAGTCCGGGTAGACCGAGGCCTCGCCAGCCATGCCGGGGATCCGCCTGGCCTCCGCCAGTAGGCTTGCAGCCCGCAGCATCATCTTGGAGGGAATGCATCCCCAGTACGGGCACTCCCCGCCGACGAGCCCCTGCTGGATGCCGACCACGTCGAGGCCTGCCTGGGCCAGGCGGCCGGCCACCTCCTCACCGCCGGGGCCCATGCCCACGACGACCACATCGGCTCGCTCTGTCATCGTTGTCTCCTTAGCTTGGGGGCCGCCGGCGTGCGTCACGCCGCCAGGGACGCCCGCTCCCGGGCCGGCACCGGCGAGGGAGCGGCGATCAGGCCGAGCCCGGCTCCGTACATGACATGGCCGACCGCAAAGGCCCATGGGACCAGGCCGTGGAACGCTGCCTTGTCGACCAGGTTGAGGAACCCGTACTGCAGGACGACCCACACAACGAGCGAGGCCATGACGCCCACGGCCATGCTGAGCAGCCGGTCGGCAGGAAGCACCTGCGCGATCAGGGCCCCGAGGACCATCGACATCATCATGTGGATGACAATGCCGACCACGACCGGGCCGGCTGCGGTCACGCTGCCCGTCCGCAGCACGACGTGGCCGATGTAGCCGACCGGCTTCCAGAATCCCCGGTTGGTTGCGAGGTAGTACAGCATCATCCACATGGCCATCGCCATTCCACCGACGATGCCCCCCACGACTCCGAGCTTGATTCGATCCGTCCGCATGCCACTCACCTCCGATTCGGTGCCTCCCCACGGGTTTATCCCGACTCTGTTCATGCTCAACCGCCGAAACCGGAGGGAACGTCCGAGACTGTCGGATAGGCGACCAAGTTGGAGCGAGGGAGAAGAGTCGCTACAGGTCCAACCCGTTCACGTCCTGGGATGAAGCGTCCCGAGCAGGTGGGCGAGCAGGCCGAGGTAGTAGTCAGCGAAGCGGTGTGCGGCCGCCTCGCTGAAGAGGGGGTGGCGGTAGCGAAAAGCCAGGTGCAGCCGACCGCCCGCGGTGAGAGCTCCCAGGGACAGCCCAAGCGGCATCCTCGCCGGCGGGGAGAACCACAGGCCCAGGGTCTCGCCGGCGTCCGGACCGAACGCCGGTAGGGGGTCCAGGTTTCCTAGGTAATACAGCTCCGCCGTGTCCACGAGGCGGTTACCCGTGATGGCCAGGAGCGCCGGGGCAGCCCGCTTGGCCCAGATGGGCAACGATGCCGTCCGGGCCATGATCTCGATCAGCGCGCCAAAGGTGTTTTCCCGTTCCATCCGCTCGGTCTGGGCCGTGACTGCCTTGAGCACATGTCCCAGGCTGCGCTGTTGCGGGGTGGTCAGCACCCGCACCAGCAGCGAGAAGTTCCCCATCACCTCGTGGCGCCAGGCCAGAGGCCGCAGATTGACCGGCATCAGCACGCTGATGCGACCACAGGGCACGTCGTGCTCGATGTTCCACAGAGCGATCGCCAGGTGGAGAGCCGCCATCAGGACGTTGTTCACGCCCTCCGGATGGCCCATACGAAGAAGCGTGTCGGTCAACTCTTTGTTCGCCTGCGCCAGGTGGATGCCGTACCCAGCCCGGTCGACTCCCTCGTCCGAGGCGACTCTCACCGGTACCGCCACAAGGTCTCGTGCCTTCTCTGCGAGTAGCAGGAACCGGCTGATCTCGGTCGGGACGTCCCTGGCGAGCAGAAGGTCGGCGACATCCCGAACTGCGAGCGGGTCCAGGTCCGGAAGGGGGTCCGCTGCGCCGGAGTACGCCCGCGCCACGGAATGCAAGAGTCGCAGACCGCCGATGGGATCGCTCGCGGCGTGGTTGATGTTGAGGAGCGCGACGTCCCCGGCCGGGTCGTGCACGAGGCAGGCCCGAACCGGCGATTCAATGAGCGGCACCGTCAAGCTCTCGAAGCGAGACCTGATGCCGGTCAGCTCGTTGCCGCCTGAGCAGTCAGCGATACGCAGCGGGTCGACATCGGTCTGCTGGCTTATCTCCCATTGGTAGTTCCGTTCCGAGGCGCGGGCAGGAGACTTGCGGGCTCGGGCAATCGGGTGACGAGCGAAAGCCTGTTGCAACGCCCAGCGAAGACGTTCCTCCTCCAGCGTCCCAGCCACCCGAACCTCAAGGTGGATGCTCCATGGCTCCACGGGCGGGTCGAGGATGTGGACCGCCTCGTCGATGACATTGAAAGGGACGGCATGGCGATCCTGCCCGGCTGTTCGCGTCGGGGCCGCCTCAGCTGCGATGAAGGGGACAGGATCGACGTCACGGTGAGCCCCAAGACCGGGAGGAGTCTCGTCCGACACTGCCTCCAGGAGTTCCCGCCCCGATGCCTCCGCCTGCTGGAGAGAGAGAAGCAGGGGTGCGCAATCGAGCCGGTGACCGA
>DASPZW010000071.1:0-7368 GCA_035636055.1 Actinomycetota bacterium | reverse complement strand
CACTTCAACCTCCACGCCCTCCTCGGTGGCCAGTTCAGGAACGACAAGGAGCACCGCCTCTACCTGCTGTACCCCCAGGCCAACTGGGTAGAGGTGAGCCGCGAGACCCCCTACTTCATCATCGGGGAGTCCGGCTACGCCAAGCCCCTGCTCGACCGGAGCCTCCGCTACGACACGCCCCTGCCGCTCGCCCTCAAGATCGGCTACCTCGCCTTCGAGGCCACCCGCACCTCGACGACGGCGACCGACTTCCCGATGGACGTCGTGATCTATCGCCGAGACTCGTTCCACCTGCGCGAGCGCCGCTACGAGGCCAGCGAGCTGGCCCTGGCCTCTGCCTGGTGGACAGAGAGCCTGAGAGGCCTGGTCGAGGCCCTCCCCTCGGAGTGGGCAGACGCGGCCTTCATCGACGGGACGCCTTCCAACGTGACGCCCCTGCTCAAGTCGTCGGCCGAGGAGGGCTGAGCCGTGCTGTTCGAAGTCGCCCACCTCACCCGCTACAACTACGACCGCCCGGTGCTGCTGGAGCCGCTGTTCATCCGGCTCCGACCCCGGTGCGATCTCTTCCAGCGCCTCATCTCCTTCGAGCTGGCGGTGGAGCCGTCGCCGGAGGGGATCCAGGAGATGATCGACGCCGAGGGCAACGTCCTGTCCCAGGTCTGGTTCCTGGGGCTCGCGCCGATGCTGTCGGTGCGGACGTCCTTCATCGTCGAGACGTTGCACCCCAACCCCTACGACTACATCGTGCTCGACCCGAGCGGTCTCAAGGTGCCGATGCCCTACGACGAGGGCGAGCGACGCGTCCTGGCGCACTACCTGCAGCCCGAAGGCGACCCCGAGGTGCGGGCGTTCGCCGAGGACACGCTCAGCTCCAGCAACGGGGGGGCCACCACGTTCCTCGGTGAGCTGTGCCAGCGGATCGCCACAACCGTCGTCCAGGAGAACCGCCCCACCGGCGACCCGATGCCTGCGGGCAAGACCCTCGCCCTCGGGCGGGGGGCCTGCCGCGACCTGACCGTGCTGTTCGTCGAGGCCTGCCGGGCCGTGGGGATCGCCGCACGCTTCGTGACCGGCTACGAGATGGGGGACACCGACACCGTGGACCGTGACCTGCATGCCTGGGGCGAGGTCTACGTGAACGGTGCCGGCTGGCGCGGCTACGACCCCTCCCAGGGCCTGGCCGTCGCCGACCGCCACGTCGCCGTGGCGGCGGGGGCCGGGCCTGCCGAGGCGGCCCCGACGCTGGGCACCTTCCGGGGCACGGACGTGGCCTCGACACTGGAGACGGTCATCACGGTCAAGGTGCCAACCCGGGCCGAGAACGCCTACCAGCCCCGACCGCCCCTGGCCCGGGTCGTGGGCCTCCCCCCGCCTGCCGGCTAAGCCCCGGCGGCACTGGCCGACGCCCCGCCTGGATTGGGCCGATCGGAGGCACTGGTCACGGTGAGTGTTTGGTTTCGGCGCGCGCCTCGGAGTAAGCGAGGGGGCGTGGCCGCTGAAAACCTTCTTTGTGTGAAGAAGCACGATATTGACGGTTAAATACACAAAGAAGGTTCTCGGTCATCTCCACCGCCCCACCGGAAAAGGCGGCAAGCGTCAGAATAGCGTCCTGAGCTCGACGTCCGACCACGGTCGGTGAGCAACCGGGCGAGCCTTCCGACCTCGGCGGCTTGGGCGGGCCGGGCCCGCGTTAGTCCGCGATCGCCTTCTCGGCCGCCACGTGGCGCGGCGTGACCCGCACCAGCATCTCGCCGGGCACGGCGTTGCGGCGCCCGTAGGCCTCGGCCCGGTCGGGCCCCATGTAGCGGCCGCCGATGCGGATCGACCATGGCAGCATCTCGGCGGGGTCCTCGGTGGTCCAGGTCACCTCGCCGTCGATGACGACGAAACTGAAGGGTGGCTCCCCGTCGTCCAGGCACAGGCACACGCGGGGGTCCCGCCGGATCGCACGGCCCTTGGCGGAGCCAGTCCGGGTCATGAACAGGATCGTGCCATCGACATCCAGGTCGAACCAGATCGGCGCCACATGGGGGCTGCCGTCCTTGCGCACCGTTGCGAGCTTGCCGGTCCTCGGCTTCTCGACGAGGAACGCTTTCCACTCGCTTTCGCTCATCTTCGTCATCTACTGCTACCCCCGAGGGGACCCCGACCTCGACAACCTTACGGCACGTCCGCGGGGCGGGGGCCTCGTACGGATAGAATCAGCCCCCATGACCGGGGTCCCCTCAGGGGTAGAGAGATGAGCTCCCTGCGTATCGAAGGTGGTCGCCGGCTCTCGGGCTCGGTCGTGGTCTCCGGCGCCAAGAACTCTGCGCTGAAGCTCATGGCCGCTTCGTTGCTGGCCCAGGGCCGCACGTTGCTCACCAACGTCCCCCGCATCGCCGACGTCTTCACGATGATCGACGTGGTGTCCCATGTCGGGGCGAACGTGGACTTCGTTGGCAACGTCATGGCGATCGACGTGCCGGCGGAGCTGCGTTCGGAGGCGCCGTACGAGCTCGTGCACCGGATGCGGGCCTCGGTCAACGTGCTGGGGCCGCTCCTCGCCCGCCAGGGCCACGCCCGGGTGGCCATGCCGGGGGGCTGCAACATCGGCAGCCGGCCGATCGACCTGCATGAGGAGGCGTTGGGTCGCATGGGGGTCAGCTTCCACTTCGACCACGGCTACCTCGAAGGCGTCGCACCCACCCTGAACGGCAGGCGGATCGCCCTCGAGTACCCCAGCCGGGGGGCCACCGAGAACGTGCTCACGGCGGCGACGCTGGCCCGGGGACGCACCGTGATCGACAACGCGGCCCGCGAGCCCGACATCGTCGACCTCGCCCGGTTCCTCAACCAGATGGGGGCGAAGGTCACCGGGGCCGGGACGCCCACCATCGAGATCGAGGGGGTGGGCTGGCTCGCCCCCGCCACGTACCGGGTCCCCTCCGACCCCATCGAGGCCGGCTCCCTGGCGCTTGCCGCGCTCGCCACGAGGGGAGAGGTGGAGTTGATCGGGGCAATGCCCCACGAGATCGAGGTCTTCCTGGCCAAGCTGTCGGCCAGTGGTGCCCAGTGGTGGGCCACACCCGCGGGGGTGGTGGTCTCAATCGCCCGCCGGCCCACCGCCGTCGATTTCGCCACCCTGCCGTACCCCGGCTTCCCTACGGACCTGCAGGCGCAGATGATCGCCTACCTCTGCACCGCCGAGGGCACGAGCATCGTGACGGAGAACCTGTTCGAGTCGCGCTTCGCCCACCTGGCCGAGCTGGGCCGGATGGGCGCCGACCTCCGGGTCGAGGGCCACCAGGCGGTGGTCCGGGGTGTCCCGAGGCTCGAGGGGGCTCCGGTGCTGGCCCACGACCTGCGGGGGGGTGTGGCGCTCATCATCGCCGCACTCGGGGCGGAGGGCGTGAGCGAGGTGCACGACATCCACCACGTCGAGCGCGGCTACGAGGACCTGCCCGGCAAGCTCCGGGCGCTGGGCGCCGAGGTGGACGCTTCCGGGTGGGGCGACGCTGCCATGCCCGGGTCCCCCTGGGGCAGAGAAGAACAGGAGTCTCCCTGGGGGAGAGAAGAGGTCAACGTGCCGGAGGCGCCCTCGTACCACCCGCGGTAGCGCGCTGCCACTTCGCGTAGGATTGGGCCCGCCGAGCGGTCCCCCCCACGACCCGGAGGTGTGCGCGTGCCCCTGTTCCCGGGCAAGGACTGGCTGGACGCGTTCGTTGCCCGTGTCAATTCCTCGAAGGCCTACGCGGAGTGCGCCGCGAGCTGGGAGGGAGACGTCATCTTCCTCTTCGAGGCGGAGCCAGACCGGGGCGTCCCCGACCCCATCTACGCCTGGCTCGACCTCTGGCATGGCAAGTGCCGGGCTGCCCGCTACGACATCTCCTGTGAGGAGGCCGAGCGGGCACGCTTCGTGATCCGGGCGCCCTACTCCCGGTGGAAGGAGGTGATCCGCCGGGAGCTGGATCCGGTCCGGGGCATGATGCAGGGCAAGCTGAAGCTCCGTGGGGACCTCCAGGAGATCGTGCGCCACGTGAAGGCGGCCGACGAGCTGGTGCGGATCGCGGGGCGCGTCCCCACCACATTCGTCGACGAGCGGCCCCCTCCGAACGGGCGGCGGGCCGCCGGCCCTGCCGGGGGCGACCAATGAGGTTTAGGATGGGTGCATCGTGGAGGAAGAGGTACGCCGTGCCCTTGAAAAGATCCGGCCGGCGGTCCGGCTCGACGGCGGCGACATCGAACTCGTCGGGATCGCCGACGGCGTCGTGACGATCCGGCTCTTCGGAGCCTGTGACGGCTGCCCGATGTCCCCGGTCACCCTGCGGGCTGGGGTCGAGCGGATCATCCGGGAGGACGTCCCGGGTGTCCGCGGTGTCGTCGCGGTCGCCTGAACGCCGCCCGATCCCCGAACTCATCGGGTCCCGATGCGCGCCTGCTGGTTGAGCGGGCTCTCGCCGGGGACCGCACCGCGGTCGCCAGGCTCATCTCCCTTGTCGAGAACGGGGCCCCCGACCTTCCCTCGGTGATGGCTGCAGTGTTCCCGCACACCGGGCATGCCTACGCGGTCGGGGTCACGGGCGCGCCGGGCGCCGGCAAGTCGACCCTGGTCCAGGCCCTGATCACCCAGATCCGCGGCGAAGGCCATCGCGTGGCGGTGCTGGCCGTCGACCCCACGTCGCCCTTCAGCGGCGGGGCCCTGCTCGGCGACCGGGTGCGCATGCAGGGCCACGCCACGGACAAAGAGGTCTTCATCCGCTCGATGGCGGCCCGAGGCCACCTCGGCGGCCTTGCACTGGCGGCGCCGGAGGCCATCCGCATCCTCGACGCGGCCGGAGCCGCCTACGTGCTCGTCGAGACGGTCGGGGTGGGCCAGTCCGAGGTCGAGGTGATGCACGCCGCCGACACCACGGTCGTCGTCGTCACCCCGAAGTGGGGGGACAGCATCCAGGCAGGGAAGGCGGGGCTGCTGGAGATCGGCGACGTGTTCGCCGTCAACAAGGCAGACCGCGACGGGGGCCGTGACACCGTCCGGGAGCTGAACCAGATGCTCGATCTCGGCCCCCACACCTCCTGGCGCCCGCCGGTGCTGGAGACCGTCGGGACCGCGGGGACCGGCGTCGGCCAGCTGTGGGCGGCGGTGAAGGCGCACCGCTCGCACCTGGAGGCCTCGGGCGAGTTGGGGGAGCGCCGCCGCGTCCGCCTCGCCAGGGAGATCGCCAACCTTGCCGCCGAGCGGGTCCGGTACCACGTCGGCGGGAACGCGGCCGGAGTCCTCGACGAGCTCGTCGGCAGGGCCGAGCGCCGCGAGCTCGACCCCGGTGCCGCCGCCACCGAGCTCCTCGCGGCGCTCGGCCTCGAAGGAGCCTGAGCCTCCTTTTTCCAGACGTCGTCCGCTCCTTCGGAGCGTCCCACGAGCCAGGGGGGATCCGCAGCTCATCCGGCTCCGCTGCGCTCCGCCGGGCTGCTACTCCCCCCTGGACCCCCCCTCGGCCCGATCTGATCCGGGGCTCTTACACTGGAGTCTGATGGATCCCGAGGCGTTCGAGCGCTGGCGCCAGGCCTCCGAAGCGGGCCGGGTCCGCGACGCCGACTTCGACACCCTCTCCTCCGAGCCGCTCGAGCCGCTCTACACCCCGGGGGACCTGAAGGACCACGACTTCGACCGTGACCTCGGCTACCCGGGTTCCTATCCCTACACCCGGGGCGTCTACCCCACGATGTACCGGGGCAGGCTCTGGACGTTCCGGCAGTTCTCCGGGTTCGGTAACGCCGCGGAGACCAACCGCCGCTACCAGTTCCTCCTCGAACGGGGCCAGACCGGTCTCTCCGTGGCCTTCGACATGCCGACCCTCATGGGGAGGGATTCCGACGACCCGCAGTCCGAGGGGGAGGTCGGCCGGTGCGGCGTGGCGGTGGACTCGGTGGCCGACATGGAGACGCTCTTCGGGGGGATCCCCCTCTCGGACATCACCACGTCGATGACCATCTCCGGGCCGGCGGCGATGATCTTCGCCATGTGGCTCGTCGTGGCCGAGCGCCAGGGGGTGGCCTGGCGGGACCTCCAGGGCACGCTGCAGACCGACATCCTGAAGGAGTACATCGCCCAGAAGGAGTGGCTCTACCCCCCCGAGCCCCACCTGCGCCTCACCGCGGACCTCATGGCGTTCTGCCGGGACGAGGCCCCCCGCTACCACCCGGTCTCGATCTCCGGCTACCACATCCGGGAGGCGGGTTCGACCGCCGCGCAGGAGCTGGCCTTCACCCTGGCGTCGGGGTTCGCCCACGTGGAGCTCGGGTCCGGCCACGGCATGACCGCCGACGAGGTGGCGCTCCGGCTGTCGTTCTTCTTCAACTCCCACATCGACTTCTTCGAGGAGATCGCCAAGTTCCGGGCGGCCCGGCGGGTCTGGGCCCGGTGGATGCGGGACCGCTACGGGGCCACCGACGAGCGATCGCTGCGGCTGCGGTTCCACACCCAGACGGCGGGGTGCTCGCTCACCGCCCAGCAGCCCTACAACAACGTCGTGCGCACCGCCTACGAGGCCCTGGCGGCGGTGCTGGGCGGGACCCAGTCGTTGCACACCAACTCGCTCGACGAGGTGCTGGCCCTCCCGACGGAGGAGGCGGCGGAGCTGGCCCTGCGGACCCAGCAGATCCTTGCCTACGAGACCGGTGCCGCCAACGTCATCGACCCGCTCGGGGGTTCCTACTTCGTCGAGGCCCTCACCGACCGCATCGAGGGGCAGGCGGAACGGTACTTCGCCCGCATCGACGAGATGGGGGAGGGGTCGATCCTCGCCGGGATGCTCCAGGGCATCGAGGACGGCTACTTCCAGGCAGAGATCGCCGACGCCGCCTACCGCTCGCAGCGCCTGTTCGAAGACGGCCGGAAGACCGCGGTGGGGGTCAACCGCTTCCAGCGCCCGCCGAGGGAGGGCGAGATCAACGTCCTGCAGATCCCGCCGGGGACCGAACCCGAGCAGATCGAGGCGCTCCGACGGCGCAAGGCATCGCGGGAGCCGAAGGCGGTGGAGAACAGCCTGCTCCGCCTCACCGACGCCGCCGGGACGTCCGGGAACCTCATGCCGCTGCTGATCGACTGCGCCCGGGCGGAATGCACCCTGGGGGAGATGGTCAACGCCCTGAAGCGGACCTTCGGCGTCTACCGGGAGTCGCCGGCGTTCTAGGTGAGTGAACAAGAAGTGGCATTTTCAAGCATCGTCGCTTCCGGGCCGGGTCATTTGAGTCCATGCCCCTCCGTATCGCGCGTCTACGGGCACCACAGAGGCCCCTATTTCGTGAGACTCATTCTCAAATACTTTCTGCTCGGTCACCTAGAGCCGGGGTGGGCCCTAATCTCCACCTGTACGGTGCCCGGCCTAG
>DASPZW010000070.1:0-2275 GCA_035636055.1 Actinomycetota bacterium | reverse complement strand
GTGCAGTGGTACTACCGGATGGTGGCGCCGGCGCGCGGTCACGGGTCGTGGGCCGAGCACGCGGAGATGATCGAGGCCATCGAGTCCGCCGACGCCGAGCGGGCCCAGGCGCTCGCCCGCAAGCACACCGAGCGGACCAGGCAGGCCTATCACCGCCCTAGGGGAGCCTGACCACGCTCACCGGGTCCGCGGCATACGGGTTGTTCGCGTTGTCGATGAGCTCGATCTCGCCGCGGTCGGACATGATGTGGTACGACCCGTCCGCCCGGTACTCGCGGATGATCGTCGACGTCCCGTCGGCGTGCGTGTAGCGCTCCTGCGTGTACGAGTCGGTGGCGTCCTTCTCCGCGTCGACCGCCGCGTCATCCCGCCAGACGAACCGGTAAGGGGCCAGCGGCAGCCTGAGCTGGTACGGATACGGGGAGGTCATTAGGATCGCGGCGTGAGGACCCCAGCCTTCAAGCCGGGGAGGACGCGCCGCTTCACCTCCTCAGGAATGTCGGTGGTGGTCGCTAGTGTGTTCGCATGTCCCGGTACCGCGTGCTCCCCTCGCCCGCCCAGGAGCCGGAATCCCCCGCCTTCAGGCGGGGGAGGATGTCAAGCCCGCCTCCAGATGCGCGGCCAGTGAGACGGCTGAGTCCGCGCTTCGTTAGGTATCTAGTAGCCCCAGGGTTCGCAGCAGCGCATCCTGGGCGGGTCCCGGCTCGGCCGCGTCGGCCAGCTCGTCCAGCCCCCATCCGGCCTCATCGAGCAGGCCGGTCGCCTGGTCGAACAGCGGGACACGCTGCGATGGCGGAACGGCCCGCAGCACCAGGTGCCCGACGACCTGGATCACCGCCGCCCGCAGCATCGCGCGGCGTTCCCCGCCGGCCCGGGAGATCCCCGGCATCAGCGGGATGATCCGCCCTGGGGGTCTGCCAAGGGGGGCAAGGGGGGTCTGGGGGGAAGGTTCCCCCCAGGATCGGGGGGATCCCGGGGGGTCGCCCCCCGGGGGAACAGAGCCCCCCGGGCTAGCACCACTCATCTGGGCTCCGCCGACCTATCCAGTTCCTGGCGCAAACGGTCCAGCTCGCCCGGACGGGCGAGATCGATCACCTCCACGAGGGCGAACTGCCTGCCGCCGTCCGTGCCGTCGGCGAGCCGGACCCGCCCGGTCTCGGTGAGCACCTCGAACCGCGGGCTGGCCGCCCGCGGCCCGACGGCGAGCACGTACCGGAGCACGGCCTGCCGGTCAGGCAGGTACCGCTGCTGGTGCCCGCCGTCGAATAGCACCTGCCATTCCAAGGGGGGTCTGGGGGGATGGGTCTCTCCCGAGGGGGGTCCGGGGGGATGGGTCTCTCCCAAGGGGGGTCCGGGGGGATGGGTCCCCCCGGGAGGTAGAGGTAGAGGTAGAGAGGGTGCCATCGCTCAGGCGCCGACGCCGCGGTTCAGGGGCATCGAGTACTCCTCGTCGTGCAGGCGCTGGTGGCGAGCGGGATCCTCCAGGTCGCGCAGCGTCTTGGGCACGTCCATGCCGATGGCCTCCCAGTTGCGGTTGGCGCCGACCTGCATGGTCGCGACGTGTTCGGGCAGCATGTGCCCGAAGCGGCCCTGCATGGCCAGGTAGTCGGTCACCGGCCGCTGGACCGGCGGTTGGAAGTAGTGGTACGTCCGCTCCTGCGGGTCGTATTCCCAGACCGGGAAGAGCCCGGACTCGACGACCCGGCGGCCGAGCTCGATCGTCATCGAGGTCTGGTAGACCCAGCCTTTCTGGCACGGGGTGTAGCAGTGCAGGAAGGCGGCGCCCACGTGGTTCAGGCCCTTGCGGGTCTTGTTCATCAGGTCGACCGGGTAGCCGACGGTCGTCGTGGCCACGTAGCAGTGCGGGTGCCCCTCGGCCATCATCTTGGCCAGGTTCTTCGGCGGCAGCTTCTTGCCTTCCGGTATCGCCTTGCCGAACGGCGTGAACGTCGTCATGCCCGCGTAGGGCGTGGTCGGCGACGTCTGGATGCCGGTGTTGGCGTAGCACTCGTTGTCGTAGCAGACGAACAGCGCGTCGTGGTTCCGGTACAGCGCGCCGGAAATCGACCCGATGCCGATGTCGGCGGCCGACCCGTCGCCCGCCATCACGAGGATGTTCGGGTACGGGCCCGGATAGCGGCCCTTCCTGATCATCGCCTCGTAGCCGGCCGCCATGCCGGAGGTGAACGAGCCGCCGCTGGCGATCGGGGTGTGCGCCCACGGCACCGTGTACGGCGTGCACAGGTAGGTGGAGTTCGCCACGTACATGCACCCG
>DASPZW010000069.1:0-4688 GCA_035636055.1 Actinomycetota bacterium | reverse complement strand
CGCGCCACACGCACATGGACGCCGTCCTCCTTCATTACAGCGTCTTTACCTGGGGGCGTCGCGGGCTGCCGGTCCACGTGCCGCTCCTCGCTCGCGGTCTTGCCAACCTCAACGCTCCCCTCGCACTCCTCCTTCACGAGTTCGCCTACCCACTCAGGCGACGGGGGTGGCGCGGGGCGTCGTGGGCGGTGACGCAGCGGCTCGCTCTTCTCCCGATGATGGCTGTGGCCGGCGGCGCCATCGTCACGAGCGAGGACCGTGTCAGGTGGCTCTCTTCCCGGCCTTGGCTCCCCTCCCGCGCGCTTGTGGCCGTGCCGGTCTTCTCCAATCTGCCGGGACCACCGGCGCGACGCGAGCCGGGACGGGAGACACGGTCGATGGATCTTCGTGTCGGCGTGCTGGGCTATGGCAACGAGACCTTCGCGGCGGACCCGGTGGCCGGTGCCATTGCGCTCCTCGCGTCACGCGGTGTCGACACCCGCCTCCTGATGATTGGGGCCCCCGGCGTCGAGAGCGCGCGGGGACGGGAGTGGTCGGTGGCCGCAGAGCGGGCTGGCTGTGCCCAGGCCCTTCGCTTCACGGGGACGCTGACCCTGCCCGATCTGTCCTCGGCGGTCGCCGAGCAGGACGTCATCGTGCTGCCCGATACCCTCGGGCCCACCCCCGGAAAGACCTCACTCGCCGCAGCGCTCTCGCACGGGGTCCCGGTCGTCGCCCTCGACGGCCCGTCCCGGTGGGAGGCGCTCGTCCAGCAGCGGGCGGTGGTCCTGGCCTCCGATGCAGAAGGCGTGGCCGCCGCGTTGCTGACCCTCTGGGAGGACCGGGATGCGAGGAAGCTCCAGGGAGATCAAGGTCGGGCGTTCTATCTCGAACGCATGGCCGCCGACGTCGTGGCCATGCAGGTGGTCACGTTCCTCCAGTCGCTGAACTCGTCGGTGGGTTCGCGAGCGTGATCCGGCTACCGGTCATCGGAGCCGGGGAGCGGGTGGGCGCACCGCATCGGCTGGGGCGCCTCAGGCGCCAGTTCGTCCCGCCTGCGGTGCTGCTCGTGGCGGGGAGCGGGGGCATAGCCCTGCTCGGCGGAGCCTGGGTGGCGCATCCCGTGGCACCCAAGCTCGTGCTCGCTGTCCTGCTGGCCGCATTGATGCTCGTGGTGGGGTTGATCGACCCGCGCGGCCTGCTCTTCGCCCTCGTTGTGTGGCTGGCGGTTCTCGGGCTGGTCCGGCGCCTCACCGGAGCAAGCGACCCCACCGCGACCTTCGACCCATTATTGCTCATCCTTCCGCTGGCGATGGTTGTTCTCGTCCTCCTGGCCGCGAGAGCAGGGGCGTTCAGGAGCTGGACTCCTCTCGCCAAGGCGGTCGCCGTGCTGAGCTCCCTCGTGGCCATCGGGGCGCTGAATCCGCTGCAAGGAAACATCGCAACCGGCGTGGCGGGTCTGTTCTTCATGGGGGTGCCCATCCTGGGGTTCTGGGTGGGGAGAGGACTCTGCGACGACGCCACGATGCGGCGCCTGTTTCATCTCATCGGAGCGCTCTCGGTGTTCGCCGCCCTCTATGGTCTGGCCCAGACGCTGCGAGGGTTCCCGACGTGGGACCAGGCCTGGATCGATCGGGTGCTCCCCGGCTACCACGCCCTGGGTATTGGGACAAGCGTCCGGCCCTTCGGCACCTTTTCGGCTGCAGCCGAATACGGTTTCTTCCTGACCACCGGGCTCGTGGTGTGGCTCTTCTTCGGCCTGAAGACCAGGCGTGCCCCGCTGACCGTGTTCGCGGTGGGGATCCTGGGTGTGGCGTTGCTCTACCAGAACACACGGACGGCCCTCGTGCTCCTCGTTCTCGCGCTGGGGCTGGCAACCGCAGCTCATTTCAAGATGCCGTTGGCGATGGGCGCCATCGCGGGAGCCGTGCTGCTCGGGCTCTTCTTCGGGCTGGCGTCCCGGTGGGGATCCCCATCCACGTCACGCACCTCCTCCGCAGCCGCAGTCCTGGTGGCGCATGAGGTACAGGGCTTGGCCAATCCGCTGGACCCGAAGGACTCCACGCTCCTGGTGCACGTATCGCTCGTCGGGCAGGGTCTCCATTCGGCCTTGGCGCACCCGTTGGGCGTCGGGGACGGAGCGGTGACCATCGCCTCCGCGAAGTTCGGTGGGCTCATCTCGGCGACCGAGGTGGATCTGTCCAATGTCGCCGTCGCCCTCGGGGTTCCCGGCGTCCTCGCGTACCTTGCCGTGCTGGTCATCGGCCTTCCGAAGGCTTACCGATCAGCGGTCAGACGGGGAGATGCCCTTTCGCTGGTGACGCTGTGCGTCCCGGTCATCATGATGTCGCAGTGGCTGACCGGCGGGCTGTATGCGGTCGCGTTCCTGCCATGGCTTGCCCTCGGCTGGCTTGACCGGCCAGAGGAACGGCAGCTCGTGCCGAGCGTGCCGTCGTGACGGGTGACACGGTGGTCACCCCGCTGCTGCTCGGCATGGGCTGGTTCCCGGACCAGGTGGGCGGCCTGAACCGCTACTTCCGTGAACTAGCGTGCGCGCTCGCAGCGAAAGGGATCGCGGTTTCTCCCGTGGTGGTCGGACCGGTCACCGATCCGCTCCTCGACGTGGTCGGAGCTGGTGCCCACGGTTCGCCACTGCCGTCACGTCTGTGGCGATTCGCGCAGGCCGCCGGGCGGTCGGGGCACGGGGCGGATGTGGTCGATGCTCACTTTGCCCTCTATGCGTTGGTGCCCGCGGTGCTCGGCAAGGTTCGGAACCTGCCGATGGTCCTTCACTTTCAAGGTCCGTGGGCCGACGAGAGTGTCTCCTCCGGCGAACGCCCGTGGCTCGCCGGCATCAAGCGCAGGGTCGAGCGGATCGTCTACCGCAGGGCACGACAGGCCGTTGTGCTGTCCGCGGCCTTCAAGCGCATTCTGGTCGAGCGGTATGGCGTGGCGCCGTGGATCGTCAGCGTCATCCCGCCGGGTGTCGACCTCGACCACTTCCGGCCGGCATCGAAGCACGGAGCGCGGGTCAACCTCGGCGTTCCGGATGAGGCGTGGGTGGCGCTCGCGGTCCGGCGCCTGGTCCCCCGGATGGGGCTGAACGTCCTCCTCGAGGCCTGGGCTCGCCTTGCCGGCGACGGGCAGGACCGTCTCCTGCTGATCGCCGGGCACGGTCCGGCCCGCGGCGACCTCGAGGCATTGGCTCGGCGGCTGGGTGTCGCTTCGACGGTTCGATTTCTCGGTGCCGTGGACGAGGCAACGCTGCTCTCGTGTTATCGAGCCGCCGACACCTGCATCGTGCCATCGACGGCGCTCGAGGGGTTTGGCCTGGTGGTCCTGGAGTCCCTCGCGTGCGGGACGCCCGTCGTTGCCACGGATGTCGGAGGCCTTCCCGATTCGCTTGCCGCCCTGGACCCGACGCTGATCGTCCCTGCCGGAGACGTCGCCGCACTTGCGGGTCGTCTCCTCGCAGCCATCGACGGCACGCGGCCGCTGCCGGCGGCGGCCCGGTGCAGGAGCCATGCGGAGCGGTTCTCGTGGGAGACCGTGGTCGCTCGCACCATCGAGGTGTACGGTCGGGCGATCGAGGGCTCCCACACCCACCGACGCATCCGGGTCGTCTACCTGGACCACTGCGCGGAGCTGTCCGGCGGGGAGCTCGCGCTCTGTCGGCTCCTGCCGGTGCTGGAGGATGTGGAGGCGCACGTCGTCCTTGCCCAAGACGGACCGCTGGTGTCACGTCTGTTGCGCAACGGCGCCTCGGTTGAGGTGCTGCCCATGGCGGACCGTACGCTCCATCTCGATCGGAACAAGGTGAGCCCGGGCAAGCTTCCCCTGCGGGCAGCTCTTGACTCGGTGGTGCACGTTGCGCGACTCGTCAGGCGACTGCGGGAGTTGCGGCCCGACCTGATCCACACCAACTCGCTCAAGGCGGCCGTGTACGGTGGCATTGCGGGCAGGCTTGCCGGCGTCCCGGTCGTCTGGCACATCCGGGATCGGATCGCGGACGACTACCTTCCCGGGCCGGCCGTGAGGTTGATCCGGGCCCTGGCGCGGCGGCTGCCGCATGCCACGATTGTCAATTCGGCAAGCACCCTGGCCACCCTTCCCGACTTCCTCCCGGCCCAGCTCGCCGTGGTGTCAGACGCGGCATGGCCCCGTGGGCACGCTGCGGTGATCCACAGCCCCGTGCCGACGCACCACCTGTTGTCGTTGCGGAACACGAACGGGTTGCTCCCCCTGCGGGTTGGCATGGTGGGGCGGATCGCGCCGTGGAAAGGCCAGCACGTCTTTCTCGAAGCGTTCGCCCGGGCGTTCCCGGATGGGCCGACCTGCGGCGTCATCGTCGGCGCTCCCCTGTTCGGCGAGGAGGACTACGAGCAGGAAATGAAAGAGCTCGTCGTCCGGCTTGGCCTGGCAGGACGCATCGAGTTCTGCGGCTTCGTGGAGGACGTAGCGGGCCAGCTCGCCAACCTGGATGTTCTCGTCCACGCCTCGGTGATCCCGGAACCCTTTGGTCAGGTCGTCGTGGAGGGGATGGTCGCGGGACTTTCGGTGGTGGCGGCGGATGCGGGCGGTCCCGCGGAGGTCATCCGGCACGGCGCGACGGGCATGCTCTACCCCCCCGGGGACGTGGAAGCCCTTGCGGGGGTCCTGACGCAGCTCGCCGGGGATCCAGAGCTGCGGCGGCGGCTGGGTGAGGCGGG
>DASPZW010000068.1:0-6253 GCA_035636055.1 Actinomycetota bacterium | reverse complement strand
GGTGGCTGCCGGGAGGCGAGGAACTCCGAGAAGCGGGTGAAGGCAAGGACGCCGGCGATCACCGTGGAAAAGGCGCAGTTGAACCCCAGACGCTGGCGGGACCAGGCTTTGGCAGCCCGCCTCAACCAGGGCTGGGAAATGCCGGCGAAGCTCACGGTGCCCCTGCCGCGCTGGGTGGCCACGCCCAGCTCATCGGCCCGCCACACATCGGCGGTGTATGCGTCCTCCAAGCCCAGAAGACCCAGGTCCACCTGGTCGAATGCCTCCTCCGACGGGAGCTGCATGCCCGGGCCTTCTTCGACCTCACCCATCAGGCACTCCCTCCCTGCTCCACCGCTGCACCCTGGGCCAGCCCGGCAACGGGGCCGAGCGGTCCGGGATCGGGCCCGGGGCCGGGAAAGAACACGATGCCGAGGGTAACGCCGTCGGCGAGGTGGACGCCGGCTCGTACTACGTCTTCGGCCACGGCGGCTGCTTCGGCGAGGACATCCCGGCTCCCGCAAGCGAGTACGACTACCGGCGCCCCCATCAGCTCAACGCGGCCACCAGGCTGATCAGCGCTACGGACCCGGTGAAGACGCTCATCAGGTCAGGCGCCCTCGAGGTGAAGGCGCGTTTGACCCCGGTGGTGAAGGAAAGCCCCTTTGCCACCGCCCAGAGCGCTGAAGGGATCGTGCCTGCCACCCACGTCGAGATGCGCTTCTACCGGGGTTAGGAGCTGTTCGGGGGGCGGGGCGTTGGCCTCGATAGCGGCCGAATTCGGTGACCGGCTTCACCAACGTGCGGTGGCCGGGACCCGAGTCGTCAACGTCAGGTCCACCTCCAGGTTCCCGACGACCTGCAGGGCACGGAACACGTTGCCGGGCCAGAGGAACCACTTCAGCCGCCGTACTCCCGCCCGTGGATGACCACGTGGTTCAGATGCTTGTCGATCGAGCCGAAGGCAAGCCTCGCGCGCGCCGGGAGCTGCCCGGGTACGTCCGTCGGAAGGACTGTCGGTAAACGGTTACAAGGCGGCGATCTCCCGGTGACATCGCGGGCGGATCCTTCTCTCAGAGAACCTTTCAAGGAGGAGGAACCCCATGCGTGTCCGTATCCCTGCTGTCGCCCTCGGCCTGCTCGCCGGATTGATCTCGGTTTCCCACGCCGCCTTCGCTGGGTCCGCCCTTTCCACCGGCCCGGTCCGGATCCCGGCCAAGCTTGCGCTCGACAGCGGACTGAACCGGCTCGTCGATGTGCGGGCGGGCCGGCACCCGAGCTTCGACCGCGTGGTCTTCGAATTCAACCACGCCGTTCCGGGCGCGACGGTCCAGTACGGGACGGTCCGCACGCAGGGTCGGGGCAACGAGCTGCCCCTCCTGGGCCGTGCCTTTCTGGCGGTCGACTTCACCGGCACCGCCGCCCATGACGACAACGGCAGGCCCTCATTCGCCCAGACGGGCGGGATGACGCTGAACTTTCCCACGCTGACACAGGTGGGTTTCGCCGGCGATTTCGAAGGCTACGTCAGCTTCGGTCTCGGGCTGAGCGCGCGGGCCGGCTTCCGGGTCTTCACGCTGGCCAACCCGCCCCGGCTGGTCGTCGACCTCGCCCACCCTGCTCGCGCTCCGGGACGCGTCCGGCCCACCCGCCACACCCTGATTTCCTGCGGCCAACCCGAGTTGCAGGCTCGGGACGTGAGCTGCTCCCTCGCGATCGATGTCGTCGACGACTACGACGGGGCGATCCACTCCGGCGTGGGCGTCCCGGGATCCAGGCCCGTCGCCGTCCGCTCGCTTGCTTGCACCGGGGTTCCGCTCGGGAGCGGAGATGGATACATGGCCTTCCGGATCACCTGCAGGAACGGGAGCAGGCTCGTGAGCTTCCGTTGGGAATGAAGGGGCCGGCCTCCGCCTGCAACCCCCAGCGTCCGACACGTGTGGCGCCCACAATGGAGTCGATGGCGGCGATCCTGCTCGTCGACGACGACCCCTCGGTTCGGGAAGCCCTGACGATGGCGCTCGAGCGGGAGGGCCATCGCGTCGACACCGCCGCCACCGGGAACGACGCGCTTGCCCAGTGGCGGCGCTCCCCACCCGATCTCATCCTGCTGGACCTGATGTTGCCTGGGCGCGACGGGGTGGAGGTATGCCAGGTCATCCGGCGGGAGGATCAGGTACCCATCATCATGCTCACGGCCCGGTCGGATCCCATCGACGTGGTCGTCGGCCTGGAGTCGGGGGCCGACGACTACGTCGCGAAGCCCTTTGAGACCCGGGTGCTCCTCGCCCGCATGAAGGCCGTGCTCCGCCGCCAGGCGGGCGATCCGTCGGGGCGGAGGGTTTCCGTTGGCGACATCCAGATCGATCCCGCGGGGATGACCGTGTCGAAGGCGGGCAGGCAGCTCCACCTGACGCCGACCGAGTTGCGGCTGCTGCTCGAACTCGCCCGGCGGCCGGGGCAGGTGTTCACGCGGACGCTGCTGCTCGAGACCGTCTGGGACTACGCCTACCTTGGCGACTCCCGCTTGGTCGATGCATGCGTCCAGCGGCTGCGGACCAAGATCGAGGACGACGCGTCCAGCCCGATGCTCCTCCAGACCGTCAGGGGTGTCGGCTACAAGCTCCTTGCTGCCCCCGAGGTGGCTGGGACAAGGTGATGATCCCCGGGCCGGGCAGGGAGCGGCCGAGCCCTGCCCGCCGACTGCGCAGGGTCCCCCTGCGCCCCCGCCTGGTCCTCATCTTCGGGGTGGTGGCGGCGACGACCTGCGCGGCGCTTGCCGTCACCTCGTTCCTGATCGTCCAGCGGGCCCGCTTCGCCCAGGCGGTCGACGAGGCGCGACGCAGCAGCTTAGCCAACCTCCGCCTGGCGGACAACCTCGTGCTCGCCAATCCCGGCGACCTGGGGGCTCTCGCGAGGGCGCTCGCCCGCCCCGAGGGCTTCGACGTGGTCGGTGTCCAGGGCGGGCAGTCATTCCAGACGTCGGAGACGATCACACCGGCGTCGATCCCTGCGGCCCTGCAGGCACCGGTTGCCCGGTCACGCGTGGCCCTTGTGCGTGCCCAGGTGGCGCACGCGCCCTACCTGGTCGTCGGCGGGCAGGCGGCGCCGGGTGGCCCGAACCTCTACTTCTTCTATCCCCTCGGCGGGGTCGTCCACGACCTCCATCAGCTCCGCACCGTGCTGATTGCCGTCTCGAGCCTCCTCGTGGTCGCCTCCGGCCTCCTGGGCCTGGCTGCTGCCGGCCCCATGTTGCTGCCGATCCGTGAGGTGGCCGAGGGAGCACGGCGGCTTCAGGAAGGCTCGCTGGACGTGGAACTCGCGGAGGAAGGCAACGATGAGCTTGCCGCTCTGGCCCGGTCCTTCAACCAGATGGCCCGAGCCCTCGGTTCGACGATCACCGACCTGCGCGGTCTGGAGGCCAGCCACCGGCGGTTCGTGTCGGACGTCTCCCACGAGCTGCGGACCCCGCTGACGGCAATGTGCACCAGCGCCGAGCTGCTCGGCGCGGACCTGCCGAGGCTCGACGGCGACACGCGGAGAGCCGCGGGACTGTTGATCGGCGAGGTCCACCGGCTCCGCCGCCTCGTCGAGGACCTCATGGAGATCTCCCGGCTCGACGCTGGGGCTGCCGTCATCACCTGCGAGCTGGTCGACCTCGGGGAGGCGGCCAAGCAGGCCCTAGCGGCCCGTGGGTGGGAAGGCCGGGTTGAGCTCCACCTCGGCGGGGATCTCCGGACGTATGCCGACCCCCGCCGCCTTGACGCCATCTTGGGCAACCTGGTGAACAATGCCTTCGAGCACGGGTTGGCCCCCGTTGAGCTTCACGTGGCCGCCATCGGCGGCGACCTTCGCCTTATCGTCTCGGATGCGGGCCTCGGTATCGCCCCCGAGCACCTCGGGTTCGTCTTCGACCGCTTCTACAAGGCAGATCCCTCGCGGCCCCGCAGCGCCGGTAGCGGCCTCGGCCTGGCGATCGCGCGGGAGAACGCCCGCCTGCATGGAGGCGACATCACCGTCGAGCGCCGGCCAGGCGGGGGCACGGTGTTCACCCTGTCGCTGCCTCGCCGCAGGGAGCCGTGATGCTTCGTCCTCGTCGCCGCGCCTGCCGCCGGATCCTGCCGGCGATCATGCTGTCCGTGCTCGCGGGTGGCTGCGGCTCGGGGCCATCCACGGTCGTCGACCTGGGGTCGGCACCGGGGCAGCCCGGCGTGAGCCCGCTGGGCGCCACCGATCCCGCCCTGACCTTCCGGGAGGTCAAGATCTACTATCTCGCCGGCAGCGAGGGCGCCCTCCGGTTGGTGCCGGAGACCCACTCGGTGCTCTCCACCCCGCGGGTCGCAACCTCGGCCCTCGAGGAGCTTGTGCACGGCACGCCCCAGCACGTGGACCACTCCGAGTCCTTCCCGCGGACGTCGCGCATTCTGTCGGTGACGATCTCCGGAGGTGTGGCGACGGTCGACTGGAGCCAGGAGGTCCTGGGCGCCAACGTCCCGGCCGACGAGGAGGCGCTCGGCATCCAGTCGGTCGTCTGGACCCTGACCGAGTTCCCCACCATCCACAGCGTCCGGTTCACCGTCGAGGGCCGTGACCGGGGGCAGGTGCCAGGCGGACGCCTCATCGAGAACTGGTGGGGTCACGTGGGGCTTGGCGCCCAGCCCTGGACTCGCGATGCCTCGCAGTTCCTGCGACCGTCAGCCTCGCCATCCTGATGGCGAGCGGGACCTCGCTCCCCGGGCGGGGCGTGGCCGAACCGTTACGCAACGATGACAGGCCCTCGACATTGCGGGCGGAGCATGGGTCGTGTCCTGCAGCGCTGCCAACCTCTGAGCGGCCCAGAGGGCCGAGAACTGTCGAGTCGATCATGGGCACGTGCCTTCATGTTCCAACCGGATGGGTGACCGCGCTGATCCCGGCGCTGATTGCTGCAAGGTGTTCGGCCCCGAGTCACCCGCTCGGGACGGGCCCGAGGCCGGCCAGCCTGTCCACCAGCGCCCTTCGGGCTGGCCAGGGGCCACCGACGCCCACCGGCCTGCCACCAGGTCTCGTGGCCGACCCCGCTGCCTTCGCCGGCCAGGGGCGGCTCGTGTTCACCTATCAGGGCGGGACCTACCTCATCGACGGGCAGCGCCGCACGCTCGAGGCACTCCCGGGGGGCAGCGTGCTCTCACCCGACGGCCAGTGGGTGGCGTGGCAGGTGCCGGATGAGGGCGGCTCGCAGCTTTGGGTGCGACCCCTCGGAAATGGTGGCCCGGCGCAGCTCACAGGTCTGCCGCCGGGCAAGTTCGCCTGGTCGCCCGACTCGAAGATGCTGGCGGTGGCGTTCGGTGGTTACGTGACGGTGGGGGCCCCGGCATGCAGGCGCACACGCTCATGAGCCTTCAGTCGACCGAGGAGATCACGAATGTCGCCTGGTCGCCAACGTCTGCCCGATTCGCCGTTGCCTCGGCCCACGAGCTGTGGTTGGCGGCACTGGGACCGATGCCCAGCGTGTTGCCCAAGCGCCCGAGGGACTGGATCTGGCCGGATGGTCGCCCGATGGCCAGACCCTCGCCTACGTGCTCACCCTCCCATCGAAGGATCCGCCGATCAGCAGCACCGAGCTGGACACGGTTCCCGCCGGCGGAGGCACGCCGGTGCGGCGCTACGTCTCGGAGGAGGCGAGGATCCTGTTCGCCGGCTGGTGGCCCGACCGCGGGGGCATCCTGTTCTATCCCATTGGTTCCGCCTCCCTGCTCGCGGACGGGGCCGGCTTGCTGTTCCTGCCTGGCAGGCGGTGCGCCGCGTCCGCTTGGGATGGCCCTCTCGTACCCGGACTGGATCTCATGGGTGGGGGATCACCAGGTCGTGTTCGTCGCCGCCAACGGGAGAGCGGGACAAACTGTGGGAGTTCACGCTGCCACGTCCTGCTGTTCCGACGCCGGCATGAAGGCTGGGTACCAGCGGCGGAAGTCTCCGGCAAGGTCGTCATTCAGCACTCGTGTTCGGATCTGTAGCAGGAGATGGGCGCCTCGCTGCGACCAGCGCATCTGCTGCTTCTTAACCATTCGCTTGCTCACCACCTGGTTGACCGCCGACTCTACGAAGGCGTTGGAGATGGCCTCGCCAGAGCGGTAGCGCTCCCCGTAGTTCGGGATCCAGGTGGCGTTGGCCCCGATGTAGCCGCCGAACTCAGCCAGCGCCTTCACCAGCTTGCGCCGGCCTGGACCGGCGTCCTCGACGTCGAGGTCCATCTCGAGGTCCCCGACGACCTGCAGGGCACGGAAGACGTTGC
>DASPZW010000067.1:0-7352 GCA_035636055.1 Actinomycetota bacterium | reverse complement strand
AGGAGGCCTCCGGTCACGCCTATGCCCCCTACTCCCGCTTCGGGGTTGGGGCGGCGGTCCTCACCAGCGACGGGAAGGTCTTCGCGGGTTGCAACGTCGAGAACGTCTCCTACGGGCTCACGATCTGCGCCGAGCGCAACGCCGTTTTCTCTGCCGTGACCGCTTCGGATCGGAGACCGGAGCTCGTGGCCATCTACATCACCAGCGATCCTCCGATGGTCGCCCCCCCGTGCGGAGCCTGCCGCCAGGTCCTCGCCGAGTTCGGGAACCCGCAAGTCTCCTTCATCGGCGAGAAGGGCCGCTGCACGATGCCGCTGGCCGAGCTGCTCCCCGTGCCGTTCGTCTCGCGACCGACGCCACCGACGCGACCGACGTGACCGACGTGACCAAGCACACGCCGGAGCAGCCGCTACCGCTGGTCTACATCGCCGCCCCGTACCTTGCGCCCGACCCTGTCTGGAACACCCATGACGTGATCAAGCTCGCCTCGCGGCTGTACGAGACGAAACTCGTCGTCCCGCTCGTTCCACACCTCACGCTGCTGTGGCACGCGATCGAGCCGCACCCGGCGGAGTACTGGTACGACTACGACCTCCACCTGCTCAGGCGTTGCGACGCCGTTCTCCGTGTGACCGGCCCGAGCAAAGGGGCCGACGTCGAGACCGACGAGGCGGCATCGCTGGGCATCCCCGTGTTCCGCGACGAGGCGGCGCTGTTGGCTTGGGCGGGGGGCAGCGACCCCCAAACGCGACCCCCTAACTCGCTCGCCTGACCCGCTGCGGCGTCGACAGCGGCGTCCAGACTACGTCGTCGGTCTCGCCCCGGATCACGTCAACGCTGCCGAAGCCCTCGACGCCGACCAGCGTCCGCTCGAGGAACGCGGCGGCCCGCAGGGGCAGGTCCACCTCGGGTTCGTGCTCGACCTCCAGGACGATCGTGATGCGCGTGGATGCCATGCTCCTTTGGGTTGGGGTGTCTCGCGGACGGTGTCTCACGGACGGGGCGCACCTCGCCCGAAGTCCGGGCGGGTGGGGCAACAGGTCTCGGGGGACGGTCCCATGCTCGCATCATGGGGTAGCTAGCAACGTAGTTAGCAACTGCTTACTTTACTAACACCACCACCTTACCCGGCCCATGTAAACGACCCGCGAACGAACCGAGTCGTTCCGATGAAGGTGTGTCACGTCCCCGGCGGCGGCCGGCCGGGCACGGAAAAAGCCTAGCGCCGGCGGGGACGGCGGCCGAGCAGCGTGTTGCTCCGGCCCCGCCTGCGGCTCTGGTAGACGGGCGCCGGTGCGGCGACCTTCAGGCCCTCGCCCTCGAACTCGTCCCGCAGCTTCAGGCGGGCGGCGATGCGGCTCACCTCACGCTCCTGATCCGGCAGGACGAACGTGATCCCGATGCCGTTGCGGCCGGCACGGGCCGTGCGGCCGACCCGGTGGACGTACGCCTTGTCGTCCTCCGGTGGGTCGAAGTTGATGACGTGCGTGATGCAGTCAAGGTCGAGTCCCCGGGCCGCGACGTCCGTCGCGATCAGGGTCTGCACCCGGCCCGCATCGAACGAGGCCAGTGCCCGCTCACGCTGGCTCTGGCTGAGGTCGCCGTGCATGGCGGCTGCGGTGATCCCGTGGCTCTTGAGCCGCTGCACGAGCCGGTCGGCGCCCCGCTTGGTCTTCACGAAGACGAGCGCCCGGCCCGCCTCCTGCGAGAGCAGGTCGGCCAGCGCCGTCGTCTTGCCGTCGATGGTGACCGGCACGAACCGGTGTTCCACCGAGTCGACGGTCTCCCTGGGGGAGATCGTCTCGTGGCGGCGGGGCTCCCTCGTGTACTGGGCGGCCAGGATGCCGACCTCGCCGTCGAGCGTGGCGGAGAAGAACATGGTCTGGCGGTCGGTCGGGATGGTGGTGGCGATCCGGTCGACCTGAGGCTTGAACCCCATGTCGAGCAGGCGGTCCGCCTCGTCGAGCACGAGGATCCGCACCTCCCGGAGGCTGACGCTCCTGCGCTGGATCAGGTCGAACAGGCGCCCCGGCGTGGCCACGATGATCTGGGCCCGTGAAGCGATGCGGGCCTGGTCGATCAGCCCGACGCCGCCGTAGACGGCGGCCACCTTGAGCCCCTGCGGCTTGGCGACGATCTGCAGCTCTGCCGTGACCTGCGAACAGAGCTCCCGGGTCGGCACCATGATGACGGCGGCCGGCCGGCTGGGGGCACCTTTGAGGCGCTCGACGATCGGGATGGCAAACGCCAGGGTCTTGCCCGATCCGGTGCGGCTCTTGGCGAGGACGTCACGCCCGGCGATGGCGTCCGGGATGACCCGGGCCTGGATCTCGAACGGGGCGATGACCCCGGTGGCCGCCAGGGCAGCGATGACACCCTCGGAGGCACCGAGCTCGGCGAACGTGGGGAATTGTGCGGACTCGATCTCGATATCGGACCCGTCGAGCTCAAGCTCGGCGGCCTCATCGTCAAGTTCAGGCAGAGTGTCGAACTCCTGTGGGTCGGTGTCCGCGGCGAACGATGTCGACATGATGTGAAGCAACTCCTTTCCGGCCAATGAAGGCCGAGGCGTATCTCAGGAGAGGTATCGATCGCCCGAGAATTCCGAAAGGAGCAGCTTCAAGCGAAGAACCTCACGGGACAACATCGTCGTCCCTGCCCTCAAGAGTAACACGTGGGGGCCCGCTGAGAGTGGGAAATTCGGCCAGACGCCCGCAGGCGCGATCATCAGCGACCTCCTGCACAGCTCAACGCCGGTCCGGCACCTGGGCGAGGCCGCCAGCGAACCGGAGGACCTCGTCGGCAGCCCGGCGGTGGCCACCACCTGCCAGCACAGCCGCCTGCATGGAGGCGAGGCGCCCGGCGACATCCTCGTTGAACGCGACAGACGCCACCGCTTCCCCGAGCGCTGCAGGCGTGACGTCGTCGGGGTCGAGCCGCCGCCCCAGGCCGAGCGTGGCGACCCGGTCTGCCGTCACCCGCTGCTCCGACTGCTGCGGCACCACGACCAGTGGGACGGCGTGTGCCAGCGCCTCCATCGTCGAGTTCATCCCACCGTGGGTCACGAAGACCCTTGCCCTGGCGAGCATCTCGAGCTGGGGCACCCAACGGCTGAGGGCCACGTTGGGCGGCACGGGCCCGAGCGTCCCGGCGTCGACCCACTCGCCGGTGGCGACCACCACCCGCCACTCGGTTCCGGCGAAGGCCTCGAGGCACGCCCGGAAGAGGCCAGGCCGCTCGTTGTAAATGGTGCCGAGCGAAACGTAGGCCGCCGGCCCTCCTTCCAGGTGCCCCAACGGCAAGTCGGCGGTTTCTCCCCGGGACCCCATCGACGGACCGACGAAGACCCAACTGTCGTCGAACGAGTCCCCGGCGGGTTGGAACTCCCGAGGAAGGAACACGAGGTTGAGCGGCTCGGCGTGCAGGAGCAGATCGAAGAGGGTAGGCGGGCCGACGCCGAAGCGCTGGACGAGCTCGGCGACCGCCTCCTCGAAGCCGGGGAGGGTCCGCTGCCCCGAGGAGGGGCCCGACGAGGGGCTGGAGAGGCTCCCGAAGGCGCCGGAGCCGAGCGCCTGCACGTTGAACCCGTAGGTGGCGTAGGTGGCGACGGCCGGGAGTCCGGCCAGTTGGGCCACCAGGCGCCCCGCATAGCAGTAGGCGTCGTAGACGACATAGGAGGGCCGGACATCGGCGACCACGTCCAGCAGCTCGGGCAGGGTCCGGATGGCTCCCCGCACGGCTGCCGCAGGGAGCTCGGCGAGCGACATGGCGCCGCCCTTGCGAGCCCGGGCTTCGGGCAGGTTGTTGCCGACCGGCCGGAACCGTGCCCCGGTTGCCAAGATGAGGGACTCGTCTTCAGCCGGCAGGCAGTACGTGACCGGCTCGCCGGCCCCTACGAGATCGGCGACGACGGGCAGGGTCGGATGGATGTGGCCCCTGGCCGGGATGTTGACGAACAACGCTCCGGGCATAGGCGGAGGATACGAGGAAACGGACTGTTGACGGAGATGAATTAGGCTGGTCCGGGTAGGCACCTGACGAAGATCCCACTGACCGGTTTGAGCGGCGAACCAGGACGGAGACAGAGGCATGTCAAAGAAATTCCGCTACCTCTCGGACGACGAGAAGCCCGCCAAGGCCAAGAGCAAGAAGGCAGCCGCCCCGCCACCGGCCGAGGCTCCGGCTCCCCCTCCCGAGGCAGCGCCGCCTCCTGCGCCCGCGCCTCGCCGTCGAGGCGGGTCGTCCTTCGTCAAGGCCGCCGAGACCCCCCCGGTACCCGAGCCCACGCGGGAGCCAGAACCGCAGCCGGAAACCTCGAAGCCCCGGCGCCGCGGACGCAGCTCCCTGGGATCGCCAGCCGAGCCGGAAGCACCCGCGCCCGCGGCACCCGAGCCGGCTGCAGCGGAGGAGGCCCCCCCGCTCCGGCCGCGTCGCCGGGGCCGGAGCTCCTCCTCGTCCGGGCCGGCGACGCCAGCCCCCGAGCCCACTCCCACGCCTGAACCGCCAGCTCCCGAGTCCGCGGTCCCCGAGCCCACTCCCACGCCCGAGGAAGGGTCGCCGATCCAGCGTCGCCGGCGTCGCATGAAGCTCGGTGCCAAAGCCGAAGAGGCCCCCGCTCCGCCCGCCGCCCCAGAACCTGCTCCCGCTCCCGAGCCTGCTCCGGCCCCCGCGACCGAAGCCCCTGCGGCCGCCGCTCCACCCGCGCCCGCAGCACCCAGGCCGACCCCCCGCCAGGCCAACGAAGCGCTGGTCCGGGCATTGTTGGACGCCCGCCGGGACGACGACCAGGCCGCCCTCCGGCGCCTGCTCGCCGAGGACGTCGCGCTGATCCTTCCGGGCGAGGAGTCGACCGTGGGCCGGGACAACCTCCTCGCCACCTGGGACCGCCAGGCAGACCTCCTCGACGCCGCAGAGGTCTTCGAGGCCGACCTCCGGGCAGTCGCAGGCAGCGACGACCACGTCTTCGTCTACATCGAGACCCGGGCCGAGGCGGCCGGGACGGCGGTCAACTACACGACCCTGACCGCCTACCGGATCCGCTCGGGGCAGATCGCCGAGGTCCGCCAGCACGTGGACGACTTCCTCGGCTACCTGGGCTTCTGGCGGGCACTCGGCGGTGACGCCGGAGGCGGCAACGGGGCACCCGCTCCCGAACCGCCTGCGGCACCGGAGCCGGAGCCCGAAGAGGCCCCCGTCCCCCGCAGGAAGGGCTTCGCCCGATTCCGTTGAGTCGCGGGGTGCGGCCCAAAAGGCCAAACTACCGGGAGGTCAGCCCCCGATGTGGGACATTTCCACCTTCGGCAGCAGGGGCAGGTCGGTCTGCGTGTGGGAGGAGCGGATCTCCGAGTAGCGGTCGGCCCGGCTCCGCCAGATGTCGCGGATCGAATCGGCGATCTCCTCGTCGGTGCGCCCCGCCCGGATCAGGCTGCGCAGGTCGTGGCCCTGCGTGGCGAAGAGGCAGGTGTACAGCCGGCCCTCCGATGACAGCCGGGCCCTCGTGCAGGTGCTGCAGAAGGGCTGGCTGACCGAGGAGATCACGCCGACCTCGCCGCTGCCGTCCCGGTAGCGCCAGCGGGAGGCGACCTCCCCCGTGTAGTTGGGGTCCACCGGTTCGAGGGGCAGCTCGGCGTCGATTTTGGCGACGATCTCCGCCGCCGTCACGACGTCGTCCATCCGCCACCCGTTGGCGTTGCCGACGTCCATGTACTCGATGAACCGCACGACGTGGCCGGTCCCCTGGAAGTAGCGGGCCAGCGCCAGGATCGAGTCGTCGTTGACCCCCCGCTTGACGACTGTGTTGATCTTGATCGGGTCCAGGCCCGCCGCCGCGGCGGCATCGATGCCGGCAAGGACCTTCTCGACCGGGAACTCGACGTCGTTCATCGCCATGAACACGTCGTTGTCCAGCGAGTCGAGGCTGATGGTGATGCGCTTGAGGCCCGCGTCGGCCAGGGGCTGGGCCTTGTCCGTGAGCAGCGAGCCGTTCGTCGTCAGGGCGATGTCCATGTCCGGGATGGCCGCCAGCATCCGGATCAGCCGCTCGATGTGGCGCCGGACCAGCGGCTCGCCGCCGGTCAGGCGGAGCTTCGTTACCCCCAGGCCGGCGAAGATGCGAGCCAGGCGCTCCATCTCCTCGTATGTGAGGAGGCTCGACATCTTGAGGAAGCGGTACCCGGGCCCGAAGACCGCCTTGGGCATGCAGTAGACGCACCGGAAATTGCACCGGTCCGTGACCGATATGCGCAGGTCGCGAACCGGTCGCCCGAGCTTGTCGAGCAGGGCCTCGGGCGAAGCATCAAGATCTGCCAGCCTCCCCATGCTTTATAGGCTACCCGTTCGGGCCCCCTAAGCGCCCCCGGCAGGGAGCGGATAGCGGCGGCGGCGCCGCATGAGGTCCGTGCTAGCCTTCAGGCATGGCCTCGGCGTCGACGAAGCGCATCCTTGTCCGCCTTCTCCGCGTCTCGGCGCTGGCGGCGCTGGGCGTGGTGGCGGCCCGCCTGCTGCGCCCACGCCAGGTCCCTCCTGAGGGCCATTGGCATGAAGGGATCTCTGGGAACGGGTTGGTTTCCGGCGACCGCCGCTGAGCCGGACCCTCCCAGATGCGAGTAGCAGTCCTCGGGGCGCCCGGCGGACGCGGGCGACGGGTCGTCCGGGATCTCCTCGAGCGACCGGAAGTCTCCAGCGTCGTCCTCGTCGGCCCCCACGAACGTGAACTCGCCCGGCTGGTGGCCGCATGGGATCCGCGAAGGGTGTCGGCGGCGGCCGTCCCCTTCACCGTCGAGGGGATCTCCGGGGCCTTCAACGGCCTCGACGTGGCGGTCGCCTGCCTCCAGAGGGCCGGAGAGCCGGAGCTGACTGCGTTCGAGGCTGCCGTCGCGACCGGCGTCCCCTACGTCTCCGCCTGCGAAGACCCGGACACGATCGAGGCGATGCTCGGCCAATGCGCCAAAGTCGATGCTGCGCCCGCCGTCGCCGTCCCGGGTATGAGCTGGACGCCGGGGGTGAGCAACCTGCTGGTCCGCGCAGCCGCCGACCAGCTCGACACGATCGAGTCCGTGCGCATCGCCTGGACCGTCTCCCGCCGGGACGAGGGTGCCGACCTGGCCCGCCTGCTCGCCGCCTGGTCCGGCACGGCGGAGGTCATCGAGGATGGCGAACGCCGGCACCGGCCAGCGGGCACCAACCCGGAGCGACGCTTCTTCCCCGAACCCGTGGGCTGGCAGCGCGTCAGCCTCGCACGCGGGGCGGAGGTGCTCACCCTGGCGGAGACCGTCGGCGACATGCGGTCCCTGCACGTCGAAGCCGGCACGGACGGGGGGTCCGCAGCCTCGGTGGCCCTCGCCGCCGCCCGC
>DASPZW010000066.1:0-14786 GCA_035636055.1 Actinomycetota bacterium | reverse complement strand
CGGAAGCGCACCCCACGGGCCACGGCGGCGGGGACGCCGTCCGCCTTGCCCATCACCAGCTCGGCAGCCGATGCCAGCTCGTCGGCGATGGCGATGGTCGTGACCTTGAGGGGGATCCCGAAATGGTCAACCGACCCCCGGTAGTCCATCACCGGGATCATCCCGGCGACCCCGATCGCCACGTTGACCTGGCCCACCCGCCAAGCTCGTCCGAACGTGTCGGAGATGATGAGCGCCGGGCTGCGGCCCGTGAGCTGGCGGATGCGGGCGCGCAGGCGGCGGGCCGACTTGTCGGGGTCCACCGGCAGCAGCGTGATCTGGCCGGGCTCCATGTTCGAGGCGTCGACCCCGGCGTTGGCGCAGACGAAGCCGTGCTTGGTCTCGGCGATCATCAGGTCTCCCCGGCGGCGCACGATGCGGGCGGCCTCCATCTCGGCGATCAGGTGCCGGGCATCGGCGTCGTAGGGGTGAACCTCCCGGATCCGGCCCTCTGCCTTGGAGACGATCTTGTGGGTGACGATGAGCACGTCGTCGTCGGTGATCTCGATGGCTGAGGAGGTGGCGGCTTCGACGATGAGGTCGCCCAGATCGGCCCCCGGGGCGACCTCGGGAATGCCGACGATCGGCAGGAAGACGATCGGGCCCGCGGGGGTGCCGTAGACCGGGCCGACCTCGCCCGGCGGCAGCCCCTCGTGGTCGTTGGAGGGGCTCACCGCCCGTCCCCGGTGCCGACCTCCAGCGCCAGGATCTCCTTGGCCAGGGTAGCGGCGACCTCCGGCGTCTCCATGACGGTCTCGAGCATGACGGGGCGCAGGCCGAGTGCCTCGACCCGGGCAACCTCGCCGGGGTCCCGGCGGTCCAGGACGAAGGTGCGGCAGACGTCGGCATACAGCCCGGCGACGCCCGATGCGCTGGCCTCTGCCCCCACGACCGGGAGCAACCGGTCGGCCGGGCCTCGCAGCGCCGAGCCCTGGACAATGGGGGAGATGGCGACGACCCTCCCGGCCACGGCCCGGAGCGCGTCACGGATCCTGGGCACCGCCAGGATTGGGCCGATGCTGACGACCGGGTTGGACGGGCAGATGATGACCCGGTCCGCCGCCTCGATGGCCTCGAGCACGCCGGGGGCGGGTCGGGCACCTGCGGCGCCGTCGAAGGACACGGCGGCGATCTCGTCCGCATGCCCCCGCCGGACGAAGTAGTCCTGGAACTCCAACTCGGTGCCGGCGGCGGTCAGCAGGCGCGTGCGGACCGGGTCGTCGCTCATCGGCAGGATGCGGGCCCCGACGCCCAGGGCCAGGCGGATGCGGTCGGCGATCACCGAGAGTGCAAGCCCCTCCGCCAGCCACATCGTCCGGGCGATGTGGGTGCCGAAGTCCTTGTCGCCGAGCCAGAACCAGGTGTCGACGCCGAGCCGGCCCATGTGGTCGAGGGCGTGGCGGGTGTCCCCGGCGACGCCCCACCCCTTTGCGGTGTCGACGATGCCGGCGAGGGTGTAGGTGACGATGTCGAGGTCGGGGCTCACGTGCAGGCCGTGGAAGACGGCGTCGTCTCCCGTGTTGCCGATGACGGTGACTTCCGAGTCGGGGTCGGCGAGGAGCTGGGGCACCAGCCCGCGAAGGAACTTGGCCGCCCCAACCCCGCCCGCCAGCGCCGTCACCCGCATGCGGCCCAGGGTAATCGACCAACCCCTCGTCGAGAGGGCGTGCCGTCCCCGGGGAACGGGCATCAGCCACCAATGGATCTGTCCTATTTCCGGTGCGGTGATAGGGTCCACCGATGCCGGTTGTGACGAGGGCCGAGGCCCTGGCGTGGGCGGGAGTGCTGGCGGAGGACCCGCTCGATGCCGGGCTGATGACGGCCGCCGCGGCTGCCCGGGATGCCGGATGGGGCAACCTCGTCACGTACTCGCCCAAGGTCTTCATCCCCCTCACCAAGCTGTGCCGCGACGTCTGTCACTACTGCACCTTCGCCCGGCCCCCCCTCGAGGGCCGCCGGGCCTACCTGAGCCTCGGCGAGGTGCTGGACGTGGCCAGGGCCGGGGCTGCGGCCGGGTGCCGGGAGGCGCTGTTCACGCTCGGCGACAAGCCCGAGCTGCGCTACCGCATCGCCAAGGACGAGCTGGCCGCCATGGGCTACACCTCCACGGTCGGGTACCTCACGGCGGCCGCGAAGGCGGTCCTGGAGGAGACCGGGCTGCTGCCCCACATCAACCCCGGCATCCTCTCCGGCGATGAGATGGCCCGGCTGCGCGACGTCGCCCCGTCCATGGGGATCATGCTGGAGTCGACCTCGCAACGCCTCTGCGAGCCGGGCGGCCCGCACTACGGCTCGCCCGACAAGGACCCGTCAACCCGCCTCGCCATGCTGGAGGAGGCCGGCCGCCGGAAGGTGCCGTTCACGACCGGACTCCTCATCGGCATCGGCGAGACCTGGGAGGACCGGGTCGACACGCTGCTGGCCATCCGTGACGCCCACGAACGCTGGGGCCACATCCAGGAGGTGATCGTCCAGAACTTCCGGGCGAAGGCCGGCACGCCGATGCACGACCATCCGGAGCCGTCCACCGCCGAGATGCTGGGGACGGTGAGCCTCGCCCGCCTGATCCTGGGGCCGGAGATGAGCATCCAGGCCCCGCCGAACCTTGCGTCGTCGCCCGGGGACCTCGGCAGCTATCTCGCAGCGGGCATCAACGACTGGGGCGGGGTCTCCCCGGTCACCATCGACCACGTCAATCCCGAGGCCCCCTGGCCCGAGATCGAGCAGCTCCGCTCGGTGACGGAGGCGGCCGGCTTCCTCCTGGTCCCCCGGCTCACCGTCTACCCGCGGTACGCCTCCGACCCGGCGTGGGTCGCCAAGCCGGTCCGGCCCCGCGTCCTCGCGCTGGCCGACGGCATGGGGCTCGGCCGGGAGCCCGGCTGGCGCGCCGGCGACGTGGTCCCCCCGCCCGCCCCGCTCCCCGGCATGACCGTCCCCGCCTCGTTCTGGTCGGGCAACCCGGCGGTGCGGCTGCGGCCAGCCTTCGCACGTGCCCTCGAGGCGTCAGGCTGTGGTCGGGAGCTGACCGAGGAGGACACGGTCTCGCTCCTGTCGGCCCGGGGGCCGGAGGTGGAGGCGCTCGTCCGGGCCGCCGACGACCTTCGCCGGGAGGTCTGCGGCGACACCGTCACCTTCGTGGTCAACCGCAACATCAACTACACGAACATGTGCTACTTCCGCTGCGGCTTCTGCGCCTTCTCCAAGGGACCGAAGTCCCTCAACCTTCGTGGCGACCCCTACCTGCTCAGCCTGGAGGACATCGCCACCCGCACCCGGGAGGCGTCGCTCAAGGGAGCGACCGAGGTGTGCCTGCAGGGGGGCATCCACCCCGAGTTCACCGGGGACTTCTACCTCGAGGTCGTGAAGGCGGTGAAGAGCGCCGTCCCATCCATGCACGTGCACGCCTTCAGCCCGCTCGAGGTCTGGCAGGGTGCGGCGACCAAAGGCGTGAGCATCCGCGACTTCCTGTGGGAGCTGAAGGACCTCGGCCTCGGCAGCCTCCCCGGCACCGCCGCAGAGATCCTCGACGACGAGGTCCGGGCTATCATCTGCCCCGACAAGGTCAACACCGCCCAGTGGTCGGAGGTCGCCCGCACGGCGCACGGCCTGGGTCTCGCCATGACCACCACGATCATGTTCGGCCACGTCGAGACCTACCGGGCGTGGGCCCGCCACCTCGGTGTGCTGCGCGACATCCAGAAGGAGACCGGCGGCTTCACCGAGTTCGTGCCGCTTCCCTTCGTGCACATGGGGGCCCCGATCTACCTCAAGGGCAAGGCCCGCCAGGGGCCGACGTTCGAGGAGGCGCTGAAGATCCATGCCGTCGCCCGCCTCGCCCTGCATCCGTGGATCACCAACATCCAGGTGTCCTGGGTGAAGATGGGCGTGACCGGCTCGCAGCTCGCCCTGAACGCGGGCTGCAACGACCTCGGCGGCACCCTCATGAACGAGAACATCTCCCGGGCCGCCGGGGCCTCCCACGGCCAGGAACTTCCGCCCGAGGTGATGAAGGCCCTCATCGGCGAGATCGGCCGGCCCTGGGCGCGCCGTAGCACGCTCTACAAGATCCTGGAGACACCACAGCCCGCCGTGGCCTGATGAGCTGAGGGGGGTCCAGGGGGGAGTAGCAGCCCCCCGGAGCGAAGCGGAGGGGGATGAGCTGCGAATCCCCCCTGGCTCATCGAACGCCCCGGAGGGGCGGACGATGAGAGGAAAACAAAGTTCAGTCCTCGGGTTCGTAGCCAAGGTTCGGCGCCAGCCACTTCTCGGCCTTCTGCAGGCTCCAGCCCTTCCGCCGGGCGTAGTCGGCGGCCTGGTCCCGGTTGATGCGCCCCACCGAGAAGTACCGTGAGTCCGGGTGGGCGAAGTACCAGCCCGAGACCGACGCCCCCGGCCACATCGCATAGCTCTCCGTCAGCACGATGCCGGTGGTGCGCTCGGCGTCGAGCAGGCGCCACAGCGTCTCCTTCTCGGTGTGGTCGGGGCAGGCGGGGTAGCCGGGCGCCGGGCGGATGCCGCGGTAGCGCTCCTTGATGAGCTGCTCCACGTCGAGGTTCTCGCCCGAGGCGTAGCCCCAGAGGTCCGTGCGGACCCGTTCGTGCAGCCGCTCGGCGAAGGCCTCGGCGAAGCGGTCCGCCAGCGACTCCAGCAGGATGGCGTTGTAGTCGTCGTTCGCCTTCTTGAACTCGGCCACTTTCTCGGAGGACCCCATCCCGGCGGTCACGGCGAAGGCGCCCACGTAGTCGTCGATGCCGGGCGGCGCCACGAAGTCGGCGAGCGAGCGGTTCGGCACCCCAGCCTCGTGCGCGGTCTGCTGGCGGAGGTGATGGAGGCGGGCGATCTTCGCCGTGCGGCCGTCGTCTTCGTAGAGGACGAGGTCCTCGCCGTCCACCTGGTTGGCGGGGAACAGACCGGCGACGCCGTGCGCCTGGATCCAGCCCTCTTCGATCGCCAGGTCGAGCATGGCCTGGGCATCGGCCCAGAGGCGGCGGGCCGCCTCGCCCTTGGTCGGGCTGTTGAGGATCTGCGGGTAGCGGCCCTTGAGTTCCCAGGCGATGAAGAACGGCTGCCAGTCGATGTAGCGGCGAAGCTCCGAGAGGGAATAGTCCCGGAACACCGAGACGCCGGGGCTGGCGGGGCGCTCCGGCCGGTAGTCGGTCCAGTCCACCACGGTCCGGTTCGCCCGCGCGGTCGAGAGGGGAATCAGCCTGTCCTGGCGCTCACGCCCGGCGTGGCGCTGCCGGAGGGCCTCGTACTCGCGCCCAATGTCGGCCACCAGTGCGGGGCGCTGCTCCGCCGACAGCAGGGCCGACGTGACCGGCACCGACCGCGAGGCATCCTTCACCCAGACGACCGGCCCGGAGTACTGGGGGGCCACCTTGACCGCGGTGTGGGCGCGCGACGTGGTGGCGCCGCCGATGAGCAGCGGCAGGTCGAAGCCCTGCCGCTCCATCTCCTTGGCGAGGTTCACCATCTCCTCGAGCGAGGGCGTGATGAGCCCCGAGACGCCGATGATGTCGGCGTGCTCGGCCCGCGCCGTGTCCAGGATCTTCTGGCCGGGCACCATGACCCCGAGGTCGACGACGTCGTAGTTGTTGCAGGCGAGCACCACGCCGACGATGTTCTTGCCGATGTCGTGGACGTCGCCCTTGACCGTGGCCATGAGGATCTTGCCTTTGGCCTTCTGCGGTTCCCCCGTCTTCTCCGCCTCGATGAACGGGATGAGGTAGGCCACGGCTTTCTTCATCACGCGGGCCGACTTCACGACCTGCGGCAGGAACATCTTGCCGGCGCCGAACAGGTCGCCGACGACGTTCATCCCGTCCATCAGCGGGCCCTCGATAACCTCGATGGGCCGCCCGCCCCGCGCCGCGATCTCGGCCCGGAGCTCCTCGGTGTCTGCCTCGACGTGCGCGTCGATGCCCTTCACGAGGGCGTGGGTGATGCGCTCGTCGATCGGCAGGCTGCGCCACTCCTCGTTGGCCGCCTCCTGGACGGCGCCGTCGCCCCTGAACCTGCCGGCGATCTCGACGAGGCGCTCGGTGCCCTCGGTTCCACTGCGGCGGTTGAGGATGACGTCCTCGATGCGCTCGCGCAGCTCTGGGTCGATCTGGTCGTACACGACCAGTGCCCCGGCGTTGACGATGCCCATGTCCATGCCCGCCGCGATGGCGTGATAGAGGAACACCGAGTGGATCGCCTCCCGGACCGCGTTGTTGCCACGGAAGGAGAACGAGACGTTGGACACGCCGCCCGAGACCAGGGCGCGCGGCAGGTGCTCCTTGATCCAGCGCGTGGCCTCGACGTAGTCGACGCCGTAGTTGTTGTGGGCCTCGATGCCGGTGGCGACGGCGAAGATGTTGGGGTCGAAGATGATGTCCTCGGCCGGGAAGCCCACCTGCTCGGTGAGGATGCGGTAGGCGCGCTCGCAGATCTCGATGCGCCGGTCGAGCGAGTCCGCCTGGCCCTGCTCGTCGAAGGCCATGACCACCGCCGCAGCCCCATAGCGCCGCACGAGGGTGGCCTGCCGGATGAACTTCTCCTCGCCCTCCTTCATCGAGATGGAGTTGACGATGGGCTTGCCCTGGACGCAGCGCAGCCCGGCCTCGATCACCTCCCACTTCGAGGAGTCGATCATCACCGGCACCCGCGAGATGTCGGGCTCCGAGGCGACGAGCTTCAGGAAGCGGTCCATCGCCGCCACGCCGTCCAGCATGCCCTCGTCCATGTTCACGTCGATGATCTGGGCGCCGGCTTCGACCTGCTGGCGGGCGAGGGCGAGGGCGGCGTTGTAATCGCCGGCCTTGATGAGGTCGCGGAAGCGGGCCGACCCGGTGACGTTGGTGCGCTCGCCGATGTTGACGAAGTTGATGTCCGGAGTGAAGTTCAGCGGTTCCAGCCCGGAGAGCCGGAGGATCGGCTCCCGGTGCGGTGGCACCCGGGGCGGGATGCCCCGCACGGCCTCGGCGACCGCGGCGATGTGGTCGGGCGTCGTGCCGCAGCAGCCCCCCACGATGTTGACGAAGCCGCTGGCGGCGAACTCGCCGAGGACCGACGACGTGTCGACGGGGCCCTCGTCGTAGCCGCCGAAGGCGTTGGGGAGACCGGCGTTGGGATAGCAGAGGACAAAGGTGTCGGCCAGGCGTGCCATCTCCTGGATGTAGGGCCGCATCTCCCGGCCCCCGAGCGCGCAGTTGAGCCCGACGGCCAGCGGGCGGGCGTGGCGGACCGATGCCCAGAACGCCTCGGTCACCTGGCCCGACAGCGTCCGGCCCGATGCGTCGGTGATGGTCCCCGAGATCAGCACCGGCCAGCGCCGGCCCCGCTGCTCGAACAGGGTCTCGCAGGCGAAGATCGCCGCCCGGGCGTTGAGGGTGTCGAAGATGGTCTCGATCAGCAGGAGGTCGACCCCCCCGTCCACGAGCCCGGTCGCCGCCTCGAGGTAGGCGGCGACGAGCGCCTCGTAGGAGACGTTCCGTGCGCCTGGGTCGTTGACGTCGGGCGAAATCGAGGCCGTCCGGGTGGTCGGGCCGAGGGCCCCGGCGACGAAGCGGGGCCGGTTGGGATCCCGGGCGATGGCCTCGTCGACGGCCGCCCGGGCGAGCGCCGCCGCCGTGACGTTCAGCTCGTAGCAGACCGACTCGAGGCCGTAGTCGGCCTGCGAGATCGCCTGCGCGGCGAACGTGTTCGTCTCGATGATGTCCGCCCCGGCATCGAGGTACCGCCCGTGGACCTCCCGGATGATCTCCGGCCGGGTGAGGGCGAGGATGTCGTTGTTGTTCTTGAGATCGCAGTGCCAGTCCTTGAACCGCTCGCCCCGGTAGTCCCGCTCCTCCAGGTCGTAGGTCTGGACCATGGTGCCCATGGCACCGTCCAGCACGAGGATGCGCTCGCGCAGCAACGACGTCAGCGTGCTTGCGGTATCCGTCTGATTCTCTGGCATCCTCCCTCGACTATAGCCCGCCACCATCCCGGCCCAAGGCTCAGGCCGTTGCCGGACCGAACGCATAGGGCGTGGGGGGCGCATCGGCGCCGTGGGCCGCGCACCAATGGTCGCTGGGCGCCGACGACTGGAGCAGGGGCAGATAGTCGTTGGTGGCCACCAGGGCTTCCGCCTCGACGGCCGACGTCGCTTCGATGGTCAAGGCGACCAGGGAGCGGGCCTCAGGGGTCGGGGCGGCGGCGAGCAACTCGGCATTGTGCCAGGCGAGGTCCCGCCAGGTGGCGATGAGCTGCAACGCCCCGGCCGTGCCGAGGCCGCCGTACTGCGTGGCCGTGGGGTCGAACCGGGCGGCGATCTCGTCGAGGACCGGTTGGATCGTCGCGGCGAGGAGCTGCTGGATCTTGTCGTGGTCCGGCTTGTGGCTTGCCCCCCCGGGGCCCGTGAGCCCGATGGCGGCAAGGACGTAGGGCAGGTCCCGGTTGATGTGCGCGTTCATCCCCAGCAGGGCATCCCCGAGGGCCGTCACGCTGTGGTGGCGGGCGGCGTCGAAGGCGATGCTCCACGCTGCGGGGACGCCGGCTCGTCCGGCCTGGTCGTCGCCGAACGCCTGGAAGTAGTAGCCGGCAAACAGCGAGTCCTCCCGGTCCACCCACGCGGTATCGGCGAAGAATCCGGGCAGGCCACCAGCCCAGCGGTAGGTCTGGGTCACCCGCAGGTACGCCAGCGTGAACACGGCGGTGTGGTCGCAGGTGGCCGCCTCAGCCTCGAACTGCTGCTGCATCTGGGCGATGGTGGCGTCCAGGCAGTTGCTCGCCCCCCTGGGGCACGTACCGCCGGCCGCCGCCCGGGTGGTGCCGGCGGGGACGGCGAGCGCCAGCACCACAGCGAGGATCCCGAGCCGGATGCGCACTTCTCGCACAATACGGGATTCCGCTGCCCCTGACGGGATTCGGAGGGGATCCGCCGGAATCGAGATGCTGTTGCACCGCGGATAGCGCGGTCAAACAGCCGTGCGATGCTCACGCCCTTCAGGCCACGCCCGAATTCGTCCTCAGGGGCGGCCACCCGGTGCTGGGCGGCCCGAGCCGCCGGAGATGCCGCCCTCGGTCCGCTGCAGCCGCCGGAGGATCCGGGCGACGTCCTCGGTCTTGGTGGCCGCCCCGTTCAGGGCCGCGCACTGGGACGCGGCCAGCGTGCCCGCCTGGCATCTGGCCCCCAGGGACTGGAGGCGGTCCTGATGCTGGGCCACGAGGGCATTCAGCTTCTGGACCAGTGCCGGCGGTGCCCTGCCCTCGGCCGCCAGTTTGGTCAGGGTGGTCTCCACCTGGGCCTGCTCCGAGGCCAGGTTGGCGAGGACGGACGCCACCCGGCTGGTCTTGTCCTCGTCGACCAGCCGCTGGATCTCCTGGAGCCGCTCCCGAGCGAACGCGAGGCGGAGGGACAGCTTGCGGGCAGGGTCCCGCTGGACGGCCAGTTGCACCCTCTCGACGAAAAGCTTGGTCCCGTACAGCGCCTGGCCCGGCTGGGCGTTGGCGGCAAGGGCGGCGGTGATCGGCGCCCCGACGAGCAGGAGCGCGACGAGGGCGCCCACCGAGGCGAGACTCCGCCGCAGGCGGCGCCGCCGTGGTGTGGCGACGACCTGGGGCGTCGAGAGCCTCGTGGCCTCGTCCATGAGCGCCCGGACGTGCCGGGCGGCCACGGCGGGGCTGGGCGCCACGCCTGCCGTGTCCGCAACTGCCCGGGCGGCTCCCGCCAGCGGGGCCAGGTCGGGATGGGCGGCCAGGATGCGCTGGGCACCCGCGGCGTCCCCGCCGGACATCGCGTCCAGCAGCTCGTCGAGTGCGGTCTCGGGGTCGGGTTCCATGGGCTCCTAGGACAGCGTCGGGACTGCCCCGATAGGTACGGTCATGCCGGTTCTCCCGCAACGTGGTCGTGCGTGGTCGCGGCGCCCGCCTGCGGCGCCGCCTCGGGTTCGCGCTCCGGTGCAAGCCCCGGTTCGCGCTCCGGTGCAAGCCCCGGTTCGGGGCCCAGCGCCCGGGCCAGGGCAGCCAGCGCCCGGTGCTGGAGGGCCTTCACCGCCCCGGTGGTCTTGCCGACGATGCCGGCGATGTCCGCCGCCGTGAGGCCCCCGGCGAGCCGCAGGAGGATCACCTCCCGCTGGTCTGGCGACAGCGTCCGGATCGCCTCCTGCACGCGCTCGCGCTCAAGGGTCGCCATCGCATGGTCGCCGGGGTCCTCCGCCGGCAGGACTCGTGCGAGCTCGGCCTCGCCGGCGTCCTCGAGCGTGCCGGTCGGGGCCCGGCGCCGGCGGCGGACGTGGTCGATCAGGTTGTTGCGGGCGATGCGGAAGAGCCAGGAGCGAAGGTCGGCCATGTCCCCGTGGAACCGGTCGGCGGCCTGCAGGGCCTCCAGGAACACGCCGGCGGTCAGGTCCTCCGCCGTCGCATGGTCCCGGAGCTGGTTGACGAAGAAGCCGAGGAGCTGACGGGCGTAGCGTTCGTAGATCGCCGCCCACGCCTGAGGATCCCGCCGGACGGCCGCCGATAGCAGCGCTGCATCGTCTGTCAGGGCGATATCGGTGCCTTGTGGGCTGCCGTCTGCGAAAATAGGTCGTCCGCAATGTCGCAGGAGGACGAATCCAGGTGAGCCACCATCGCTACCGAGTACCCTAACCCGCCGGGATCAGAGCCCGGCACCAGCGGCGCGGACGACGCCCTCGCCGGCGATTCGGTCTTCCGCAAGCGTGTCGACCACCTGCTGGCGGCCGCCCTCGAGGAGCAGGAGCGTGAGCAGCAGGGCTTCATGAAGGTCCTGCAGGCGTCCCGGGACGCCCTGACGGCCGTCCGTTCCGAGCTCGACCTGCTGCGGGGTGTGGTCGAGAACCGCGAGCAGGCGGTCGTGGACCTGCTCGACGAGCGGCTGGCTCTCGCCGCCCGGGAGGACACGGTGCTGAATCTCCAGCACCGCATCGAACTGCTCGAAGGGGAGCAGGCCAGCCTCAAGAAGTCCCTGTCGGTCAAGCTCGATGCGATCGGTCGCACCCTCGAGGCGGTCGAATGGCGCACCCAGGAGGGCATGGCTGCCCTGGCGAACCGGGTGGGGGAGTTGGAGAACTCCTTCACCGCGCACGCCCAGTCGGTCGTCGAGCACCTGGAGGCGGTCAACCGCGGGGACGCGGACCTCACGGAGACCACCGAGGGAGCCCTCAAGGAGCTCGGCGACAGCATCGAGGCTCGCCAGCAGGAGGTCGCAGAAGCCATCCTGAAGGCCCTCGACCCGGTGGGGCGGATCATGCAGCTGGTCCAAAGCCGGCTGGCTCGCGCGGCATCCGAGCTCGCCGTGGCCCAGGGGTCGCTCTTCGCCAGGCTGTCGGAGCGGGAAGACCGTCTGGAGCGCCAGCGCGACCAGATCCTGTCCGACCTCCTGGACGAATTCGCCGGCATCTCCAAGCCCAGGGACCGCCACCGCGCGGCCGCGGCCCTCCGGGAGGCCGAGGAGAACCGCAAGCAGCGCAGGGACGCAGGCCGCAACCGCCGTCACGACGACCCCCCGCCATCCGTGGAGGCGTACGGCGTGTCGGCGATCCCCGTGCCGCCGGCACCCACCAACCCGGAACTCGGCCCCGGCGTGGCCGCCCCGGGCAGCCTTCCGCCACCCCCGCCCGACGAAGGCCGCCGAGGGCGCCGGGGCCGCAAACCCGCCCTATAATCTCCGCATCCTTGTCCCACCCTCCCACCGCGGGGCCTCTCCCCGGTCCGCATACATGACCGAGCCGGACGCGATCCCTTGGCCCCTCGTCCTGGCTGTCGTGGTGACCCATAACGGCCGTCGCTGGTTTCCCGGATGCCTCAAATCGCTAGCCCTCCAGACCTATCCGGCGCTCGAGGTGGTCGTCGTCGACAACGCCTCGGAGGAACCCGACGCCGTGACGAAGCTCGTCGGACGGCTGCTGCCCGACGCATCGGTCATGCGCTTCGAGCGCAACGTCGGCTTCGGGGCGGCGGCCAACCGCGCCCTGGAGGTGTCGCCGGATGCCCGCCGGGCGGAGTACTACCTCTTCATCCACGACGACGTGGCCCTCGACCGCGACTGCGTCGGCCTTCTCGTGGCCTCCGCCCTGGAGACCGAGGCAGGGGTCGTCGGCGGCAAGGGCCTCTCCTGGGACGAGCCCGAGGTCCTCCTGGAGGTCGGGATGTCGGCCGACGAGTTCGGCTACCCCGTCTCCGGGCTGGAGGAAGGCGAGATCGACCAGGGGCAGCACGACACCCGGCGTGAGGTCCTCTTCGTCACCAGCGCCTGCATCCTGGTCAGCCGGGCGACGGTCGAGCGGGGCGGGTCCTGGGATCCCGCCTACTTCCTGTTCGGGGAGGACCTCGACCTGTGCATCCGGGCCAGGATGCTCGGCTTCCCGGTGGTGGTGGCGCCGAAGGCGTACTTCTACCACGCCGTCGCCATGGCGACCGGCCGGCGCGACGGGCCGCCGGCGGCGTCCATACGCTACTTCACCCGGCGCAACCGCCTCCGGACCATCGCCAAGAACACCTCGGCGGCCCGGGTCCTGCTGCTCGTCGCGCTCTACACCTGCCTGCTGAGCGCCGAGGTGGTGCTCCTGGCAGCACTCCGCCGCTTCGACGAGATCCCGACCTACCTGAAGGCGTACGCGTGGTTCGCCCGGACCGTGCCCGACGTTGCCCGGCGGCGGCGGGCGGTCCAGCGCCGGCGCAAGGTCTCCGACCGGCGGGTGCGTCGCTACATGGTCCGCGATCTCCCGCGCGCCCGGATCTTCCTCGAGCGCCGCCTGATCCAGTGGGGGGAGGAGACCGTCCGCCTCGGCGCCAAGACGTTCGCCCAGTTCACGCCCTCAGCCGTTGCCACCCGCCTGGCACGCTGGGCACGCTCGCCGTCGGTGATGGCCTCGGTCATCATCGCCGTGGTGCTGGTCCTCGCCGGCCGCCACGTCCTCCTGGGGGCGCCGGTTGGATCGGGGACGCTGTGGCCGTTCCCGGTCGAGACCCACCGGCTGTTGACCGACTACGTCGCGAGGTGGCGCGAGATCGGTCTGGGGACGACCGGGGCACCGGCGCCCGCCCTGCCGGTGCTCTGGCTGGCGGGGATCGTGTCCTTCGGCAATCCCGCGGTTGCCCAGAAGATCCTCGTCGGCCTCCTGCTGGCCGCGGGGCTGTTCGGGATCAACCGCTTCGTCAAACGCCGGACCACGTTCATCCCGGCCCGCATCGTCGCCGTCGGGGTCTACGCGCTGGCTCCGGTGATGCGCCTGACGATGGTGACGGGCGACCTCGGGGCCCTCGCCCTGTACGGCTGCGCGCCCTACCTCCTCGAGATGGCGCTGCGGATCCTCGGGCCCGCGCCCGGCGCCGCCCCGCCAGGCACCCCCGGCGGCGGGGTGCGACCGCCGGTGCCGGCCACGACCGATGCCCTGGCCCGTCAGGCGATGCGCCTCGCCCTGCTCAGCGCCCTCGTCGTGGCGCTCGCGCCCAGCGCCCTCGTGGCGCTCGTCGCACTCTGGCTCCTTGCCGGGTTGCGGGCGCTGCAGGAGTCCCGCCCATCGACGGAGCCGGCCCGCCGGCTGGCGTGGTTGCTCGGCTCCGCCAGCGCCGCCGCGGTGATCCTCGTGCCCTGGTCGCTCGAGGCCCTGCACCCCCACGGCGCCATCCTCGGCCCCCTCTTCGCCGGCAGGGGTGGCGGTGCCACCCTGCGCCCGCTCTGGTCGCCGCTCACCTTCGCACACTCGGTGCTCCTGTCCCCGGGGGTCTCGGCCCTGGCGGGGGCCGCCGCGATCGCCATCGTGGCGGGAGCCCTCCTCGTGGTCTCCAGGTCGCGCCGGCGTGAGGTCCGGTTGCTCGCCGGCGTCATCGTGGTCTTCGGGCTGTGGGCGGGCCTGGTGGCCAAGGGCTGGCTCCCCGCACCCGTCACCTCGCCCGCCCTCTGGTTCGTCCTGCCCCTGGTGGCACTGGCGGCCTGCGCCGGCTACCTGCTCGCCGGGCTCGCCCAGGACCTTCCCCGCCAAGCCGCGGGCTTCCGCCACACCGTGGGGGCGGTTGCGGCGATCGCGTCGGGCATCGCCGTCCTGGGAGGGTGGGTGCCGACGCTGCTCTCGTGGAGCTCGCCGCCGAGCAGCGCCGTCACCGGCACCGGCTCCAGTTCCGAGGCGGCGGCCCTTGCGGCGGTCCGGGGCTCCGCGCAGACCGGCGGCCAGTTCCGGGTCCTGTGGCTCGGACAGCGCTTCGTCGATCCGGTCCGCCCCGGACTGCAGCCGGAGCGGCCCGTGCCCTACCTCGTCACGGGACCGGACGGGCTCTCCCTGCTCGACATCGCCCCGCCGTCCAGCGGGCCGGCGGGCAGGTACCTCGCCAACGGGGTGGACGCGCTCCTCGCGGAGCGGACCCATCTCGCCGGGCACCTGCTCGCCCCCACCGGGGTCCGCTTCGTCGTCGTCGACCACAGCGACACGGCCACCCTGCAGGCGGTCCTTCGCCAGCAGGACCTCGCCCTCGAGCAGCAACTGGGCCAGTCGGACCTGTACGTGAATCTCGAGGCCCTGCCGATCGCGACCGTGGTACCGCCGCCGCTCGAGGCCGCAGCCTCCAGCGGCAGCCCCGACCCCCAGGCCCTCCTCCGTGCCCAGTGGGCGCCGGTGGCGGGGGACAGCGGGCTGGCCCGCCGCTCGACCGCGGCATTCTCCGGATCGATCACGGCCACGGCGACGCCCCGGACGATCCTGCTCGGTGAGGCCTACAGCCCGGAGTGGCATGCGGTCGCGGGGGTCCAGGCACTGCAGCACGTG
>DASPZW010000065.1:0-2322 GCA_035636055.1 Actinomycetota bacterium | reverse complement strand
GGTCACCCCAGGGGGCCCCCGGCGTCGTCAGGCGTGGAACAGTACGCCGGCCAGGTAGGTCGCCCCGCCGACGATGACGCCAGCCAGCGTCATCTCGAGGCCCGCCGACCACCATTTGCGGAGCGTCACGAGGGACTTGGCCGCCCCGACCAGGAAGTGGGCCACCAGGGACACGATCGCCGCCCAGATGACCGCCTGCGTGCCGTGGAGCCAGAAGAAGGGAAGCACGGGGACCATGGCCCCCAGGCCGGTGCTGAAGCCCGCCGCGAGCGCTGCCTCAATCGGGTTCTCCCCGCCCTGGGCGCCGCCGAGCTCCTCGGCGACCAGTACCTGCAGGAGCCCCTCCCGGCTGCGGGCGAGCTTCTCGGCGAGCTCGTTGGCCTCCTCCTCGCTGAGGCCCTTCAGCTGGTAGTAGAGCGCAACTTCCTCCCGCTCCTCGTCGGGGTTCTCCTCGATCTCCCGCCGCTCCTGCTCGACGTTGGCGTGGGAGACCTCGGCGACCGACCGCTCTGCGAGGAACGCCCCCGTGGCCATCGACAGTGCGGAGGCGAGGGCACCGGCGAGGCCGGCGGTGAGCACGAAGTTCGAGGCCCCGGTCGCACCGGAGACGCCCGACACGATGCCGAAGACCGCCGCGAGGCCGTCGTTGGCCCCGTAGATGGCGCCCGAGATCCAGCCCGATCCCCGCTGGTGCCAGCTCTCGCGGGCCAGGATCTGGTCGAGGCGCCTCTTGGGGTTGGCCGGGGCGTGACCCGTGGCCAGCGGTACCTGGCCCGTGAGCGCCGAGATCTGGCGGGCGTGGGAGCGCTCGTCCTCACGGATGGAGTGGAACAGGGTGTCGGTGTCCGCATCGCCGGTGGGCAGCCCGTAACCAGTTGCGATCTCGTCCTTCTCGGCCGCCTCCCTGCTGGCCAGGACGCGCTCCACAGGGGCAACCCGCACCTGGAGCTTCTGCCAGGGCGACAGGCGAACCGTTGCGGGGTCGGGGATGGGGATGCCCAGCTCCCGCATGCGGGCCTCGACACGCTCGAGGTGGCCCAGTTCGGCGTCGGCCATCCGCCGGAGCACCATGGCCCGGCGTTCGTCCTTCTCGCGGTTGGCGAGCGCGTCATAGACGGCCCGCGCCTCGATTTCGCCGCGCCAGGCGGCCAGGAGGCGCTTCGCGATGTCGGGGGGAACCTCGGACGTACTCATCAGACTGAGGATATCCGCTGGGACGCACATTCCAACGTTTTCCGGCCATGGCGCCCATGGCTCCCGCCTTCAACTTTTCCAGATGTCGTCCGCTGCTTCGGAGCGTTCGCCATCCCAGGGGGGAGTAGCAGCCCCCGGAGCGAAGCGGAGGGGGTGAGCTGCGAATCCCCCCTGGACCCCCCTGACCGTGGGCGAAAGCGCGTATGATCCCTGTCGTGATTCTCGACGCGCTCACCGGGGCCAAGGCCTTCGCCGACCTCGCCGACTGGCGCAAGATCAACGTGACCGGTCGGGACTCGCTCGAATGGCTGGACGGGTTGGTCACGGCGCAGGTCACGTCACTGCGACCGGGCCGGTCGCAGCGCTGCCTCCTGCTGGACGACAGCGGGGGGCTCCGGGCCGACCTCACCGTGGCGGTACAGGGTTCCAGCGTCATCGTGCTGCAGGACCCCGCCCAGCTCCGCCCCATCGACGACCTGCTGTCCTCCTACACCGAAGGCTACGACGTCGAACTGGAGGACCGCACTCGCCGCCTCTCGATCTTCGCCTTCCCCTCCCGGCCGGCGAGCCCCGACCTCGGGGGCACGTCGCACTACGCTCCGTCGGCCCTCGGGCCGGGGTCCGACCTCGTCTGCATGCCCGAGGACCACGACCGGCTCTCCCGCTCGCTCCAGAAGTCCTTCGCTCTGGCCAGCGCCGATGACCTGGAGGCCTGGCGCATCACGGCTGGCCGGCCCCGCATGGGCATCGACGTCTTCGACGGCGATCTCCCCCAGGAAGCCGGGCTCATGGACGCCGTGGACCGGGACAAGGCCTCCTTCCTCGGGAAGGAGGCGCTGGCCGCCATCGACGCTTCGACGCTGCTGCGGACCGTCGTCGTGGCGGTGCAGACTTCCGAGCCCGTATCGCCCGGCGACGAGCTGTACGTCGCGGGAGAGCCGGCCGGGGAACTCACCAGCGTCACCGGCACCGACGACGGTGTCCTGGGGCTCGCCAGGGTCTTCTGGGAGCGACGGTCCGGGCCCTTCACCACGAGGGCGGGCGTCGAACTCGGTCACCGCGCCGCCGAGTAGCCGAGTAGTAAACTTCGAGCAGCGTGAATCGTTCCGAGTTGCTTGACGAGATTCT
>DASPZW010000064.1:0-2316 GCA_035636055.1 Actinomycetota bacterium | reverse complement strand
ACGGGCGGGCCGCATCGATCAGGCGGCCGGCGGGAAGGCCTTCCCACAAGCAGCCCAGCCTGGTCCACCCCCACACGCAGTGCAGGTCCCAGACCCGCCGCTCCGACACCATCGACGTCACGTCGTCGAGGGACCAGACGGTGGGGTTGGCGACCAGGCCGTCGACGGTCAGGTCCCACGCCCCGGTGGGCACCTGGGCCTCCAGATGCAGGATCGGGAAGTCGGCGGTCGCCCGCTGGACGCGCGCTCCCGCGACGGCGCCCGTCGGGGGCGCCGGCATTGGCAGATCCACGGGGGTTCCCACGGCCGCGTCTCTAGGCGGTCGTGGGGACCAGGGCGACGGGGACGGCCTCGATGGTGGCTGAGCCCGCGTAGGCTTTGCTGAGCGTGTCCACCCTGTCCCCCCTTTGCGCGGAATCGACTCTGGCTCGGCCCCCGAGGCAGGAAAATGCGGCAACGTCAAACAATGAGTGTCACAGGGCCTTGTTACGGCTCGGTATCCGAGCTATTAACAGTTGATGTCCGGCCGGGGGCTCAGGCGCCGGGCGCGGCTTCGGTCTTGGCCTCGGCTTGGGCTTGGGCCTCGGCTTCCGCCGTGGCCAGCCCGGGGTCCTGGTAGATGCCGAAGACGTTGCCGGCCGGGTCGCGGAAGGTGGCGATCACCTCGGTGCCGTGCTGTGGGATGGGCTCCACGATCTCGCCTCCGGCGGCAACGACGCCCTCGACGGCCGCAGCCGCGTCGGCGACCATGATGTAGACCATCAGCCCCGGCTGGGCGGCCGGGGGGCGCCCGAGCACCCAGGCGCCGCTGACCTGGCCGGTCGTGTCGTCAAAGGCTGTGGCGCCGTCGCCTCGCTGGCGGATGTGCCAGCCGAAGGCACGCTCGTAGAACTCTGCGGACCCGGCGATGTCGAGCGCGGGGATCTCGATGTAGCAGATCTTGCCCGTGCGCAGCGACGGGGGCGGTGGCTGCGTCGTCATGGCTGTCCTCCGGGTTCGTCAGTGGGGTCGGGTGCACCAACCTTACGTGGAGAGGGCCGGATCTTTGTGGCGCTCGCGTAGGTCCAGGACCACATCCATGGATTCCAGGAAGACATCGAGGAGCTCGGGGTCGAAATGCTTGGCGCGTCCCAGGGACATCGTCGTTACGGCATCGCCGATTGCGAGCGCCGGCCGGTAGACCCGGTCGTTGGTGAGGGCGTCGAACACATCGGCGATGGCTACGACTCTCCCTTCGAGCGGGATGGCCTCCTCTGCCAGGCCGCCCGGGTAGCCCGTGCCGTCCCAACGCTCGTGATGCGTGAGTGCGATCGTGGCGGCGAGGGACAGCACGGCCGAGGCGGAGTCCTCCAGGAGCTTGTGACCCATGACGGTATGGCGCTGCATCACCGAGCGCTCTTCGGGGGTGAGTGGTCCGGGCTTGAGCAGGATGGCGTCGGGAACCCCGATCTTGCCGACATCGTGGAGGGCCGAGGCGAGGCGCACCTCCCCTTCCTTCGACGCCCCGAGGCCGGCCCGCCCCGCCAGCAGGGCCGAGAACGCGCTCACCCGATGGATGTGGGCACCCGTCTCCTCGTCTCGAACGGTCAGCGTGGCCGACAACCGCTCGATCACCTCTTCGGCCGCAATCGGAGGCAGCTGCCCGGCGAGGGGCGCCAACGTGTGCCGCAAGGCTGTGGCGCGATCCACGACCTTGTCCTCGAGCTCCCGGATGTGGCTCCGGTTGCGCATCTCCAGCTCCCGGCGGTGCAGAGCGTTCCACAGGCTGATCAGCAGCTCGCCCATGCGGTAGGGCTTGACGACGTAGCCGTAGGCCCCGTTGGCAAATGCCGCCTCGACGAGATGGCGGTCGTCGGCTCCGCTGACCATGATCGCGGCAGTGTCGATGTGGTGGGCATGCACGTACTTCAGCAGCTCGATCCCCGACACACCCGGGAGGCGGACGTCGATCAGGACGGCCGCGTACTCCCGATCCAGGAGGCACTGGCGTGCCTCGGGGACGCTGGCGGCAGCCGTGGTTTCATAGCCGCCGTCGCTCTCTTCAAGGATGCGCGCGAGCATGATGCTGGCCTCTGCGTCGTCCTCGACGATGAGGATCTGAGAGAGCTCACCCACGCCGGACCTGCCGCACGCCGAGGGTGACAGGAACGGGATAGGCCGGCTGCCCGGCCGGAGGACCAGTTCGTTGGCTCTTCAAATTCCCTCCTGGGAGGATGCTCGGTGGGGCGGCGGCGCTTTGACCGGACCGTCCGTTTGCAGAATCATAGCGATTCAGGTGATCGGAGGTATCCGTACAGTTCCCGCCAACCGCTTCGC
>DASPZW010000063.1:0-8460 GCA_035636055.1 Actinomycetota bacterium | reverse complement strand
GGGTGCCTGCGTATGAGCCCTAATCACATGCATGTAGTTTCAGCGTGAGGCTGCACTAGGTCGGCTCGACCACGCCCTCGTAGCGGGAGGCCTGCAGCCGGAAAAGCTGCGCATACCGGCCCCCGGCCGCGACCAGCTCCTCGTGCGAGCCCAGCTCCTCGATCCGGCCCTGGTGCAGCCCCACGATGAGGTCGGCCATCCGTACCGTCGAGAAGCGGTGTGAGACCAGCAGGGTAATCGGCACCGGCCCGTCCTCGGGGCGCGCCATGCGGGCGAAGCGCTCGAACACATCGTGCTCGGCTCGAGCGTCGAGGCTGGCGGTGGGCTCGTCGAGGATCACCAGCAACGGGTCGGCCCGCATGAGCCCGCGGGCGAGGGCGATCCGCTGCCACTCCCCGTCGGAGAGATCGACCCCCCCAGTGAACGACCTCCCCAACTGGGTGTCGAAGCCCTGGGGCAGCCGTTCGATCACCCGGTCGGCACCGGCCCGATAGGCGGAGGAGGCCACCCTCTGCAGATCCTCGACCGCTTCGAGATCGCCCACGCCCACCGCCTCCCGGGCGAGGAGCTGAAACCGCACGAAGTCCTGAAAGGCCAAGCCGATCCTCGCCCGCCACCCCTCGAGGTCCAGGTCGCGCAGGTCGACCCCGTCCACCAGGATCCGCCCGTTGGTCGGGTCGTAGAAGCGGCACAGGAGCTTGACGAGGCTCGTCTTCCCGGCGCCGTTTTCTCCCACGACGGCGACCGTCGTCTCGGCCGGGAGGAAAAGGGAGACGTCGTCGAGGACGCTGGCCTCCGTCCCGGGGTAGACGAAGCTCACATGCTCGAGGCTGATGCCCCGACGGATCGCCGCCGGAGCGGGTGCAGCCTCCCCCGGCGGGCGGACCTGGATCGTCGGTCGGTAGTCGAGCAGCCAGAGGTAGCGCTCGCCCACGAAGGAGAGCTCCGCGAGCCAGGCGGCATTGCGGGTCGCCGCCTGCACCTGCCCGAGGGCCATGCGGGTGACCTGCACCGCCAGGGCGACGTCTCCGACGCTCGCCAGGCCGTGCAGGGCCCGCCAGCCCACGAAGCTGAGGGCGGCGGCGAGGGCGGCTCCGTAGAGGCCCCCGCTCACGACCCCGGTGACGGCCCTTCGCAGCTGGTCGTGGAAGAGCTTGCGGATGTATCCGTCCGTGACCCTGCGGTGGCGCTCGATCAGGGTGGGACCGAGAGCGAAGAGCCGAACCTCTTTGGCGGCGGCCGGCTCGGTGGCGAGCTGGAGGTAGTGCCTGGAAAGGCGCTCTTCCAGGGCGGTTTTGTCATACCGGGCGAAGTGCTTTCGGTAGGCGCGGAACTGCAGGAGGGTCCCGGGGATCGCCACGACTGGCAGGAGGATGAGGAGAGGGTGGACGAGGCCGAGGAGCACCAGCGCGGTCGCAAGCCCGAAGACGATCGTGGCGAGGGAGTTGAGGTTGGTCAGGGCGTAGTAGGGGACGTAGGCACGGTCGCTCACCAGCTTCACCTTGTCGGCGAAGTCGGGGCGTTCCAGATGCTCGAGGCCCGGGGCGGCGGCGGAGATGGCCATGAGTCGCTGCTCCAACTCCTGGCTGATGCGCTCCCCGAGGTCGGACTGGAGCACGACCGCGCCCAGGTCCTCGACCAAGTCGGAGCCGCCGGCGAGGATGAGGTAGAGGACCCCGGAGGCGAGGGCCCGGGAGGGCTCCCGGTGGGCGAGGGCGTCGACGACCAGCTTGGTGACAAGGCCGGTGCCCGCCCCGAACAGCCCGACCACGACCGCCGAGCCGAAGAGCACTGCGACCCGCCCGCCGGCGGCGTCCCAGGCGATCCTGAGAATCACCCCATATACCCGCGCCATGCGGCGCAGAAGCCCTCTCATCCCCTCCGCCCGGCTCACTCCAGCCGCCCCGTCCGACCGTAGTGGGAGGCCTGGATTTCGAAGAGTTCGGCGTACCGGCGTCCTGCGGCCATCAGCTCCCCGTGGCTGCCGTCCTCGACCACCCGTCCCTCCTCCAGCAGTACGATCCGCTCCGCCATACGGACGGTGGAGAAGCGGTGCGAGACGAGCAACGTCGTCCGGCCGCGGGAAAGGTCGGCGAAGTGCTCGTAGAGCTCGTGCTCCAGCCGAACGTCCAGGCTGGCGGTCGGCTCGTCGAGGATGAGCAGGTCGGCATCCCGACCGAGCTGCGCCATCATCGTCCGGGCGAGGGCGATGCGCTGCCACTCCCCCCCGGATAGGTCCACTCCGCCGAACTCCCGGGCGAGCGGTGTCTCCCATCCTTCCGGAAGAGATTCGACCCGCTCCAGCACCCCGACCCGCGCCGCCGCCTCCCGGAGCAGGGCCTCGTCGTCCATGCGCTGCACCGCCCCGAAGCCGATGTTGTCTTTGACGGGCAGTTGGTAGTGCACGAAGTCCTGGAAGATGACTGCCAGCCTGCTGCGCAGCTCATCCAGGTCGAGCTCACGTAGGTCAACCCCGTCGAGGGTGATCCGCCCCTCGGTCGGGTCGTAGAAGCGGCAGAGGAGCTTGATGAGGGTGGTCTTTCCGGCCCCGTTCTCACCAACCAGGGCCACCGAGCTGCCCGAGGGGACCCACAGGTCGAGGGAGGACAGCACGCGCCGGTCCGTCCCTGGATAGACGAAGGAGACCTCCTCGAAGCGCAGCCCGGACCGAGGAAGGTCGCGAGCGGGCCGGGTCCCGCCTACCTCCAGGCGGGGGTCGCGCCGGGCGAGCTTCAGCACCCGGAGCGCCGAGGGCAGGTAGAAGCTGCTTTGGCGGGCTCGGGAAGCCTGGCGAAAGAAGCTGACCATGGCGGCCAGAAGCCCCACCGCGGCCAACGACGCCGCGGTGAACCTTCCGAGATCGGTCCGGCCGGCGATCGTTGAGCGGAGCATGACGAGATAGGCGAAGGCCAGCGCGGCCAGGGCCAGGCCGTGCAGGGACAGGGCGATGATGAGACTGCGGCGGCGCATCTCCCACAGCTCCCGCACGCTGGCCAACCAGAACTGCGCCTGCCGGGCGAGACTCCAGTCCCCGAGGCCGAAGATGCGCAGCTCCTTGCCCGGCTCCCGGAGCACCGCCAGGTCCCGGTAGTAGCCGGCCCGGCGAGAGTCCGCCGAGCGGCGCCAGCGCGCCAGGCCAAGGATCGACTCGAAGCGCCAGGAGGCCCAGCCCCCGGGAAGCGAGGCGGCGACGATGAGGGCGGGAACCCATCCGGCGAAGGTGGCGGCCACGGCGGCCATGGCCGCCACCTGGGCAACCTGCTGGAAAGTCTGGGCGAGGAACGAGAGCGTGTGCACGGGGCCCCAGCTGATCCAGTTCGAGACCTCCATCTCGTCCCGGAATGCCGGATCCTCGAAGTAGGCAAGGCCCGGGAGGGCGAGTGCGGCGGCCATCAAGCGGCGGGCCAGATAGGCCTCGAAGCGGCGCTGCAGCCCGAAGAGCACCGCCTCCTGGATGGGACCGAACACCTGGCTGACCAGGATCGCCCCGGCCATGAGCACCAGGGCGCCTCGCACATCGGCGGCGGCGGAGGAGCCGGGTCCCAGCCGGATCGCTTGAGGGAGACCAGCCAGAAAGCGGCCGGTCTCGGCGACCACGAGGGCCGGAGCGACCCCCTGAACGCCGGTCAGCCCGAGCAGAATGAGCGTCAGGAGGGGCGAGGAGGCCAGCACCAGACCCATCCCGCGAACGTTGGCCCAGAGCTCCTCTCTGCGGGTGAGCATGTCGTCGGTTGGGGCGGCCACGTCGACTTAAGCATGGGACGACCTGAGGACGGAGGCAACCGCACCCTGCTGCCGCCTTTACATGGATCACGTCTCGGCGCATCCTGGGACGACACCGACCTAGGCAGACCCATTGAGCACTGCCGGCAGCGAAGGGGAGCGCACCCCCCGGGACGAGTGGGTCCTGGCCTCGATGGCCCGCCAGCTCTCCATCCTGGAGGGATTCGAGGCGGCGGCCGTCGACCAGGCCGACGACCTCAGCACCTGTCTGGGCTGGATCGCCCTCCGGCGCCAGGCCGGTCGCTATCTGAGGAGCCTGGCCAACTGGTCGGCCTTCGGGAGCTTCCAGCGCTACGCCGAGCCGATGGCCGCCCACCGGTCGGCCATCGAAGGCTTCGTCGTCACGAGCGAGTCCGAGCTCGCCCGCCTCGACGGGGAGGCTCGGGAAGAGGCGTGCCGGCGCCTGGGCAGGCGCCTGGCCGTGGTCGGAAAGGGAGGAGCGGGCAAGACGTTGATCTCCGGGACCCTGGCCCGCCTTCTCGCCCGGCGGGGGCGCCGGGTCCTGGCGGCTGACCTCGACACCAATCCCGGCCTCACGTTCACGCTCGGGATGCCCGACGGCGAGGCCGGGCTCCCTCTCGAGGCGCTGGAGCGGCATGAGGGGGCGGCCTACGGATGGCAACTGGCTTCGGGTCTGAGCCCGGCCGAGGCGGTGGAGCGGTTTGCCACCCCCGCCCCTGACGGCGTCCGCTACCTCGGGCTGGGCAAGATAATGGAGCCGGAGAAGCTCGTCCCGAGGCGATCTGTGGTTGCGATCCAGCAGATCCTGATCGGTTTCGGCGATCCGGGCTGGGACGTCCTCGGAGACCTCGAGGCCGGCACCACGACCCCCTTCGAGCGGTACCACCTCTTTGCCGACCACGTCCTCGTGGTCGTCGGTCCGGCATGGAGGTCGGCGCTCACCGCCCGCCGGCTTCAACCTCTGATCGGGGACCTTCCCACCACCGTCATCGCCAATCGGTTCCGGGAGGAGCCGGATCACCCGGGTCTTCATCCCGCGCTCCGAATTCCCTTCGACCCCGAGGTGGCGGAAGCGGAGCGGCTGGGGGTCGCTCCGCTCGACTACTGCCCGGACTCGCCGGCGATTCGAGCCATCGACGAGCTTGCAGAGAGATTTCTGGCCCAGGAGGTCCTGGTATGAAGATCGCGATAACCGGAAAGGGTGGGACGGGCAAGACCACCATCGCCGGGGCGCTGGCTCGCCACCTCGCCCGCCGGGGGCACGAGGTGGTGGCGGTGGATGGAGACCCCAACCCCAATCTCGGCATCTCCTTGGGGGTACCGCCCGAGCGGGTCGAGACGATGAGCCCCATCCTCAACGCCCTGCTCGCCAGCGGCTACACCCATCACGACCCCAGGCCGCACCCCGACGAGCTCATTCGGCGCTACGGAATCGAGGCCCCCGACGGGGTGATGCTCGTCGCCACCGGCAAGATCGAGCGCCCAACCGACGCATGCCTCTGCTGTGGCTCCCACATGACTACCCGGGAATTCTTCGGGGAGCTGCCGGCGGAGGACCGGATGGTGGTCGCCGACCTCGAGGCCGGGCTCAACGACCTCATCTGGGCCCAGCCCGGAGCCGAGGACGTGGTTCTGGCCGTGGCGGAGCCCAGCGTGAAGGCGATCGAGATCGCCCGGCGGGCCCGCGGGATCGCGGAGCGCCTGGGGGTGCGTTCCATCCTCGGGGTGGCCAATCGATGCGCCCAGGCCGACGACCGTAAGCGGCTGGAGGATGTCCTTGGGATCGAGGTCTTTGCGGTCCCAGAGGACCCGGCGGTCGAGCGGGCGGATCACCTCGGCATCGCCCCGATCGACGCCGACGCCTCCTCCCCCGCCATGGTGGCCATCGGATTGCTGGCCGACCGGCTGGAGCTGGTCCGGAGCCGGCCGGAACGTAGGAGCCAGCCAACCCGGACAAATCCTGGTCGAATCTCCCAGGCACTGCCGCTTCATCGGCGTTGGATCCGGCTGGATGGATGTAGGCGGCGCGGTTCTCGATCGATCCGCCTTGGAGGATCGCCGGCGGCCTTGTTCTGCTCTTCGGGACAGCCGGCTGAGCGCACTGCCCGCCTGAGCACCGGCCAGGTGAAGGTTGAGCCAGAAGCATGCGTCCTGGTGCGCCCGGCGAGCGACTGGCTGAACGTCCCCGAGTCGCCGCCCTTCTTCGCACCTACCTCGCCCATCGGCGCACCATGGCGACTGCCGCCAACGCTGACTCCTCTGTCAAGGTTGTTCCCGGGAGGCATGCCGGGCCGCCACATCGACGCCGCGCACATTGCCGACCCGACAGGGTGTGCGTCCGATTTCGACTGGATCAGTTCCGAGCAGAGATGGGACCTCGGCCAGTGCAAGCCATCTTGCTGAAGCTCCTACACCTCCGACAAGGGGAATCCACCACTTGAAGCAGTGGGCCCCCCAAGGTGGAGGTCGGCAACCCGGCCTTCACGAGGAGGAGTTTTTTTGGCCCATGTCGGTGGTCAGCTGCAAGCGCAGTTCATGGCCCGGATCCGAGGTCGGGGTCTCGAGCGGTGCTCGGTGGTCCCGGCCGATGTCAGTAAGTCCACCGCCATGGCACTGGTTGCGGACCACTACGGCGGGGTGGTGGTCGAGCCGTTCGAGTTCCCGCTCACCGAGCCGCCCGGGTTCACCGTCTTGGCGTCGGCGATCGCCCATAGCGAGGCGCCCCGCTCCGCCGAGGTCGTGCGGGTGGGTGTGGAATCGGCCGGTCATGACCACCGCACTCTTGTGTGAGACCGGGACAAAGTGAGGGAGGCATGAGTTCGGGGGCCAGAGCTGACCAGTAGAGGGTGGCGGCATTGCTCGAATTGCCCACTGGCGGCCCCATTCCCTCCACCCACGGTCAGCACCGTTCTCAGCTCCTGACCTGGTGACCTCCCACGGTTTGTCCCGCTCCCAAATAGCACTGCATGGAACCCGGGGGACCTCAGCGGCGGCTCTGTGAGGTTATCAACGCCGTAGCGGTGTTCCGGCCGGAGGGCAAGAGCAGATGGGACGAGGGCTCTTGAACGAACTGTAGACAGAGCGCTCGAAGCGAAACTCCTTTACGGAAGGTCTGAGGGAAGGGAGTCGGCTCGGCCGCTCTGGCTTGTCGGCATCTTCGTGAGGTTGCCCACCGCATCGGCGACCGGGTGAGTGAGGATCACCTGGACGGTGTCGCCCGCTGCCGGGGCCTTGGTCAGCGCGATATCCACCACAGGGTCCGCTTCGCCCATGCACGTCGCGAGCACGATGGAAGCCGGGGTGCCGTTGACGGTTACCGAGAGGTGGCCGGTGTCCACGGTCGAGCAGGCGATGGGCTTGCTGAAGACGAGCGAGACCACGTTCGAGCCCGGGGCCGCCATCACGGCCTCCAGCACCGGGGGCGAGGCGTTGATGAGCACTGTCTGGGTCACCTCCTGCGACGTCGTACCGCCGCCGTCCACCGCCCGCAGGGCGATCGTGTGGGGACCGTCGCCGAGGCCCACCGGTGCCTGCCAGGTCCAGCTCACCGGGACGGCGACGGGGGCCCAAGCATTGCAGGTCGGGCAGGCGGTACCGGCGCCGCCGAAGGTGCCGCCGTCGATGCTCGCCTCGATGCCGGCCACCCCGCCATCGGGGTCACTCGCCCATCCCTGGTAGGCGGGCTGGCGGTTGGAGGGGAGGGCGGCGCCCGGGGTTGCGCCCGTGACCGAGATCGTGGGGGTGGCGTTGGTGGCGGTGGTGTTCACACTGCCCGTCAGGTGGTTGCCCGCTCGATCGGTCGCCCGGGTGCCTCCGGACAGGACGACCGTCGCGCCGCCAGGCACCCGCGTCCCGAGGGCGAAGGTGATGGACTGGCTCGTGGCCCCGCTGCACACGATGACCGAGACCAGAGCCGGCCGTCCGGCGACCACGGCCGCGAAGTCGCTTGGCACCAGGGTCGGGCAGAGCATGGGCTTGGAGAAGGCTACGGTGACCGAGGCGCTGCCACCGGTGGCCTCGAGCCCGGTGAGCTTCGGAGGGACGGTGTCGACCGTGACGGTGCGGGTGCTCACGGGGGACTCGTGCCCGCCGGTGTCCGCCGAGCGGAAAGCGAACGTGTGGGTGCCGTCTGCCAGGGGCGCCGCGGGCTGGAAGCCCCAGGTGACGTTTCTTCCGGGACACCCGCTGCAGGTGGTCCCCGTGACCGACCACGGCTCGCCGTCGACGCTGGCCTCGAGCCGGACGACGTCGCCATCCTGGTCAGTCGCCGTGCCAGTGAACGTCGGCGCCCGCTGGTTGGTCACGGCCCCGGTGGGGAATTCGGATCCCACGTCCAGCGTGGGCGGGTCCGTGTCAACCGCCACCTTCATGTAGTTGGCCCAGATCGCTGCCGGGATTGTCCCTCCTACCACATGGGGGACGCCGCGAACGTTGATGAGCGGCTGGTTGCTGTCCCGGTAGCCCATCCAGACAGCCGTGGCCAGGGTCGGCGTGTAGCCGACAAACCAGGCATTCCGGTAGTCCTGAGCAGTTCCGGTCTTCCCGGCGGCCGGCACGCCGATGTTGGCCGCCGTGCCGGTTCCACGGGCGATCACCTGCTGGAGGATCTGCGTCTCGGTGGCCGCCACCGGTGCCGGCAGGGCCTGGATGGGGTCGGAGGGACCCGAGTCGAGGACATTGCCCGAGGCATCCGTGACCTGCGAGACGAGCTTCGGA
>DASPZW010000062.1:0-13976 GCA_035636055.1 Actinomycetota bacterium | reverse complement strand
CCGAGAGGAGGTACGGCCGGTCGGCATGGGTGATCGATACCACGGCGTCGTATTCGGCAGCCTGCAGCATGGCGAAGCTCCGGGTGGGGTGGATGGTCGGCGGCTGGACCCTTGGCGTGCTGATGATGGCGATCAGCTCCTTGTTCCAGTCGATCACCGACTGGCCGGTCCCCGGTCTGAAGGCCACGGCCGACTCCCGGTCACGGGCCAGGGCGGGCCCCGGCGATGGTGATGGCGATAAGGGCTGCTGCTGCGGCCGATGCCGTGAGGGCGACGAGGGCCCGTGCGTGACGCTCCATGAGGGTGTCCCTTCTGTCGTTGCGTTGGGTGGGAGTGGGCTGATCCGCAGGTCAATGGGCCGGGGGGGCTCGAAGCCGGGCCGACGCCAGTTCTAAAGGCTGGCCCTCCATGCGCCGGGTGCCCGCCCAGAACCACAAGCCGATCGGCAACGGCAGCCAGAAGCTGATGAGCCGGTACACGAGCACGACGCCGACCGCAGCTGCGGGACGGGTCCCGATGGCGACGAGAGCGAGGGCCATCGCCGCCTCCGCGACCCCGACGGAGCCGGGCAACAACGGAAGGCTGGCCGCCACCTGGCCCACCGCATAGGCCAGGAGCAGGCCCCGCCAGGGTATTGCCACACCGAGCGACAGGAATGCCAGACCAAGCGCTCCCAGGTCGGCCAGCCAGTTCGTCGTGGCGAGTGCCAGGGTCGCGGTCCAGACGCCGAGGCCGGCCAACGGTGGAACAGGGCTCCGCCTGCCGCAACTCCACGCCATCGGGCCCTCGGACGCCGCCACATCTCGCCGGCGGCCCGGGTGTAGGTGCCGAGGGCGCCCGCCAGCCGTGCGGCGATCGTCCGTACCGTCGAGGGATGGCGGCTGGCCCAGATCAAACAAACGAAGGCGCCTGCCGCAATCGCCGAGGCGGCTACCCCGACCGCGACCCCCAGGCCCCGGGCCACGAGGAGAGCGCTTTGCCGCACAGCTCGGCCCCCACGAGACCCAGGAGGACAAGCGAGCCTCCGGACAGGACCCCTCCCGCGGCGAGGACCCAGGCGGCACGGCCGCTTGCAGCCCCCCGGCGGGTGAGCTGCCGGTAGGTGTAGGGCGTGGAGAAGGCCGCCCCGGCGGGGAGTGCGGCGCTGACCGACCAGGCCGCCGAGACCAGGCGCAGCGAGGGCATCCGCCCTATGTTGAGGCCAACGGCCGCAAGAAGGTGCCGCTGCAGTTCGGCAGCTGCCAGGAAGGAGACGACCTCCGCGGCCGCCGCCACCAGCAACCACAACGGCGAGATGCGGGAAAGCCGCCGCGCTCCTTCCAGAAGCGTGTGGCGTTCCGGAAACAGCAGGACCGCAACCGCCGCCACCACAGCCACTCGGAGAGTTGTCCGCAGGTGGTGCCGGGTGCTCCAGGTCGCGATGGTGCATTCGTTGATGTTCGACGTGAACGCAGCCACTGCTTGCCCCCTCTCCTGTCCGTTTGAAGGTAGGGAGGGGGGTTACGCCGGGGTGATGCCGGACGCCGACCTCAGGCGGGCGGAGGGACGAACACCTCGATGCTTCCGCCCTGGCGGCGAGCCAGGATTCGAGGCAAGGGTGGGGGCTTCGTCTGAAGCTCGAAGGAGATCACCTTGCCGTCGTACGAGAACGCCGTCCGGTGGCAGGGACAGTCGAGGCGCCCCGCCGGGGCGTTGATCCGCAGCAGGCATCCCAGGTGCGTGCAGGTTCCCGACACGGCCACGGGCACGCCGCCCTGGTCACTGACGAAGCCGACGACGGCGCCGGTGGCGAACTGTTTCGCCGCACTGCCCAGGTCGGTCTCGGCCGCCACCGTGACCCACTGGCCCTGGTCCGGCGCCAGCTCGGCCTGGGCCTGGGAGGGCTCCGACGTGCCGGAGCCGAAAACGGTCCGATCCAGGACGATCCCCCCCGCGCCGGCTGCCACTGCCGCCGCGGCGCCCGTCAGGAAGGCACGCCGGGAGGTGCCGGCACGGCGGCTCCCGGCTCTTCCTCCATTTCCTCCACGCGACAACCTGCCTGCGAGCCCGGCGATGAAATCCTCGTCCGGAACGTCGGCTCCCTCCCTGCCCGCCCGGAGTTCGATGGCGGCCTGCAGCACTGCCACGTCCTCGGGATCGTCGATCCGGCCCTGGGGGAGTGGCCGATCCCCGAGCACAGCCTCGACGAAGGCATCGGACTTCCGTTTGCGGGGTCTCATGGCCTGATCGTCTCCACCTCGACGGCAGTCGGGCAACGACGCTCCCAACAGTAAACCGCGGGCGCTGTATCCCGCTCCCCTATCTGTATGCGGAGAGAAGGACCATCAAGATCAGGAGGAACCATGGGACCCAAGGTCGTCCGCACGTCCGCTGCATCCAGGACCGGAGGTCTCCCCATGTGGCTGACCGCGCTGGGGGCGGCCGTGGCGATGCTGCTCGCTGCCTGCGGACCGGGAGCCGCCCGTGCCAGCGGCCAGCGATCCTCTCCGGCGGCCCCGGCCGGGAGCACGACCACCACAGGCACCACCGCCATCACCATCGTCAACTTCAAGTTCGCGCCCACGCCGGTCACGGTGAAGGCTGGGACGGCGGTGGAATGGACGAACAGGGACGGTGTCGCCCACGCCGTCGACTTCTCGGTGCCGGACCTTCATTCGAGCCTGCTCAACAGCAGCGACCATTTCGAGCACACCTTTGCCACGCCCGGCAGCTACGCCTACATCTGCCGGATCCACCCGTTCATGCACGGCACGCTCGTCGTCACGACCTGAAAGGAGACACAACATGCGACCGGTTCCGTACGCCGAATCGCCCGACACAGCAGAGCTGTTCCCCGATGATCCCGAGGAGGTGCCCCGGCCCGTCCGGGGGACGCGGCCGCGTTACCTCAGCGCGGTCGCTGCGGGAGCGATCCTGGTGGGAGGCTACGTCCACTACTGCCTGTATCACGGGTTTCGCTCCATCCCCAAGATCGGCACCGGCTTCCTGATTCAGGTCCTGAGCTCCGTCGTGGTGGCCGGGGCCCTTGTCGCCGGGCGTGAGCGGGTGCTTGACCTGGGCCATCTCGTCGTGTGGCGCACCGCTGCCATCAGAGTCGCCGGCCTCATGCTGAGCATCGGGACGCTTGCAGCGTTCGCCTTGACGCGCACGCCTGTCGGTCTGTTCAACTTCACGGAGCGCGGGCTCCAGCCGGCACCTCAGGCGGTCATCGCCCTGGTCGCCGAGTCGTTGGCAGTCGTGCTGCTGGGGATGGCGCTCGTTGCCGATCGACTCCACCCGCAGGCTGCGACACAACGTTCCGGGAACCAAGGCCGGATCACCGCCAACGTGCGGCTTGGCGACGCCCCGTAACAGCGCGGCGCAAGCCTTCAAGCCTTCGATGCAGAGGGCGGCCACCCCGGTGGTCGCCCCCTTGCATGTGGCCAGGACCTACATCACGACCTACACGGGCGGCGGCACCAGGACCTCGATGGTGCCGTCGTCGCGCCGTCGGACCTGCAGCCGGGGGAGGGCCGGCGGGGAAGGGTGCAGCCTGGAACCGACCAGCGTTCCGTCGTAGGCGAACATGCTCATGTGGCACGGACACTCCAACCGGCGGGTCGTGTCGATCCCGCGGAGCAGGCACCCCTGGTGTGTGCACACGCCTGACACTGCCGTGAGGCCGGAGCCGGCGGGCGCCAGAAAGCCGACCAGGCCGGCGGTCTCGAACCGGTGGGCGGTGCCGTCGGCCAGGTCGGCTTCGCTTGCGACCGCCACCCACTGCCCCTGAACGGGATCGAGGGCGCGGGGCACGGCTCGTTCCGCCCCAGGGTGCTGGAAGAGCGCCCGGTCGGCCATGGCCCCGGCGACGCCAGCCGCGGCTGCCACGGCCCCGGCGAGGACGGTCCGCCGGGAAATCGCCGGCGGCCGACGCGCGATATCGACGTCCGCAGCCAGCTCCTGGCGGAGCCGGGTCACAAACTCCTCGCTGGGCAGATCGGCTGCCGGGCGCCCTGCTCGCAGGGCAATCGCGATCCGGAAGGCTGCCAGATCCTCGTCGTCGGGGACTCGACCTGCCGGGACTCGACCTGCCGGGAGCGCTTCGCCGTCGACGAGGGCGTTGGTCAGGCGTCCGGCTCGCTGGGTGCGGCGATTCATGGTTCCGCGCTCACGATTCCGTCGTCTGATTCCGTCGTCTGATTCCGGCCTCATGATTCCGGCCTCATGATTTCGCTCCGTGGGCGGCGGCCGCCATCCGCAACGCCCGGTGCTGGAGCACCTTGGCGTTGGCGACGCTGATCCCCATCTCGCGGGCGGCTTCCTTGATCGAGCACGCCTCCAGGAACCGGAGCTCGAGAATCCGGCGGTGGCGATCCGGCAGGCCCTCCAGCAGCCGCTGCGCTCGGGCAGGAGCGTCGGACTCCGCAGGAGGGTCGGCCAGGTAGCTTGCGGCCAGATCGGGGTCGATGGAGGTGACTTGCAGGCCGAGGCGGTGCCGCCAGTACGTGGCGAGCACGGTGCGACACGTGGCGGCAAGGTAAGCCCGGACCTCGCCGCGGGAGGCGCTCACGCGCATCGGCCCCAGCGCCGCCAAGAACACCTCGGTGGTCAGATCCTCTGCATCGTGGCGGTTGCCTACCTTGGAGAAGAGAAGGCGGTAGACGCGGACCACGTTGTCGAGGTAGATCTCGTCCCAGTTGCCGTAGCCCTCGTCGCCGACGATGTGGAGACGTTGCTTGTCCTCCCCGGTCGAGCTCCCGGGCTCCTCGGGCCCGGTCGGGTCGTCGGTCATCGCAGCCTTCCGCTGGAGGTGGCCGGCTGGCCCGGCCCGCCGGACCGGCATGCGAACGATCGCGCCCGGTGCCTGTCTCGGGGTGGAGGCAGACTCACCAGGGCTGGAGGGGCGAGCAGTGTCGATACCCTCCTGTACCAGCGGGGGTTACAGACCGTACCAGGGGCGCCAGCTTTCCCCCATTCTGTCAGCCGCCCCGGGCGACCGGCTCGGGCGCTCCGGGGTCATCGTCTTCCAGCTCGCGTTACAGAACGGTTACCTCTCGTGCAAATGGTCTCGTTAGGGTCGGGCACCGCCCCGCGAACCTGCTCGTCAGCACTAGCGTCTTCCACGATGACCCCGACATCGTGGCGGGCAGCACCCAGCTCCGTCCGGGGTGCGCACCCAGCAGCTGCGTGACCGCGACGGCCGACGGCGCCTACCCCTACGTCTTCAACAATTTCCCTGGTCGACTCGAGCTTCGGCCTCACGTCGAAGATCGTCCTGGACCAGATCACGCCTTGGGGACTGAAGGTCGGCTCTCTCGATGTGCCGAACAGCACGGAGTTCGCCGTCTCACCGAGCAGCGATCAGATGGTGACGAGCTCGAAGTCGGAGATCGCGCTCAACCTCTCCACGGACGGTCGGTACCTGACCTTCATGGGCTACCGTCCCCCCGTCGATGCCCTCGACGTCTCGAACCTCAATGGTTCCTGCGGGAGGTCCAAGGTCGTGGCCCTGAGCCGACGGGAGGGCGAAAGTGGCGTCTGACCTGCGCATACTTCCATGTGCCCCCAACGGGATTCGAACGAACCCCGTGCAGTCGCCGGTGCGAAATAGGGGTGAGCTACGTCCTAACCTTTGAAGATGCCCTGCTCCCCCGCCTTCCAGAACGGCCACACCGAGCCCTGAACTCCCCGGCGCTCGTGGTTGCTGTACGACTCCTGCCCCGTGACGGTCCGGGTTCTGGTCCCCCGCCAGGCCGTACCGGCCTCTTCTTACAATTTTTGCCCTCTCAAGAATCCTTCTGTTCGCCTCAGCCGTATACCCTGAGAGTCGATCGATCCCGAGAGAAGGGAGGATTCAATGAGGCGTACCCTAGCGTTGACGATTCTTCTCCCCGCCCTCGCCATGGCCTCACCGGCGTGGGGTGGTCAGGGCGACCCGAGCGGAACTGGCTTGCCCAGCCAGTCATGCCAGCAGCAGACGGCGAGCCCCGGCCAGGCGAGCAACTCGCCCGGTGCCCCGTTCAACGAGCCAACGTCCACGAGCCCCGGTGGTACCGGAGGCCAGAACTACAACCCGACATCCCAGTACGACGTCGCCTGCTACCAGGTGTCGAACCCGCCGGGACACTGACTCCTGTGCGGAGACCTCACAGTCGGCCTATGAAGCGGCGGCTCGGCCTGAAAACAGGGCATTCGAGACCTCGTTGGAAGGGCTCACCCGGACACTCTGTCCTCACAATGCTCCTCGCCGAACCCGATCACCCCTGACGTTGGGACGGCGAGCCGAGCTTCACGGCCGTCGGGATTGCACCGTTTAGTGATGGGCTGCGTGGATGGTTCGCCGAGGTCCGAAGTCGGCGCCGGCTTCAAATGGTCGGCCGTCGAGGTTCGAGCTCCATGAGATCGTGGGCGTGATTCGCATGTATTGGCCCGGGCCGAAGCGACCCGTTCGCTCGATCAACTCGGCGGTGCCGTAGAGTCGCAAGGACCGTGGTGTCCACGGGTTCGTCGACACGAGGTCGTCGACAACGAGCGCAACCTTGTCGTTGCCGGCGCCGACGTTGCGGAACTTCCGGGTCGCAGATGGATGATGGCCGCCCACGTAGAAATAGGTGCCGTCGAACTCGAAGCCGACCGGGGCGACGTCGGGCTGGCCATCTTGCGAGACCGTCGCGAGGCGAGCCAGCGGCTGGGAACGCAGATATTCGGTTTCCTCTTGGGAGAATGACGTCATCGCTTCCTCCTGATTTTTCGGGCGCCTCGACCTAACGAGCGCCAGGTTGTTGACGTAGTCGGAACTGAGAGTCGGGGGCGCACGTCGCTCATCAAGGCCATCCGCGGAACAGTTCGACCCATGTGCTCGTCGTTCGACGACCCACCGCTTTGGTGAGCAGAGCCTGCAGTTGGGCCCGCTCGTGCTCATCGAGCTCGCTGACGACCGTTGCCTCTTCGAGCACGCGTTGACGGAGTTGGGCAATGACCGTGCGTCCCTCAGCGGTCACGATCAGCCGGCGAACGCGCCGATCAGTCGGGTCGATCTGCCGTTCTAGGAGCCCCCGCCGGGCGAGCGTGTCGACGATCGACGTGATGTTTGAGGCGTCGTACTTGAGACAGTCGGCGAGTTCCCGCTGCGAGAGCGGCGAATCGAGTCGAAGAAGGGCGGCGGCATGCGGGATCGAGAGATCGGCCGCACTGATACACGCGAACGCGTGCTCGCGGAACTGGTCGAAGAGGATGAGCAGGAGTTCGACGAGCTTCGTGTCCCGCTCCGATTGCACATCCACGTTCATCCCTCAAGAACCTCGCATGGCCACGGGTACGTCGGCTGCACCCTTTGCAGGAATTGTACCCCATATCATTGCTTGACGCAATCAATGATTCTTCCAAGATCCTGGCGTCTCCTTTGCTGACCGGGAATGACACCGCGAGGGTTACGACCGCGCTCCGAAGGGGCGGTGTTCGCGCCATGACACCGACGGTTGAGCCCGGGAGATTCGAACCCGTGCAGAGTCCGGTTACTAAACTCACTCGACAAACTGCCGCTACACCGTTCTAAGCCTTATAACGAGTAAGACCCGTGCTCCCAAGACGACGGGCAAGGGAGCCTGCAGAGCTGTGCCCCGGCCGGGGCGGCGGAAGGCGAGCAGCTTGCCAGCCATCTCAGTGACCCCCGCTTGTCGCTCCTGAGAACGCACCGCCCGCGGCGCCGGCGACGGAGCTCACGAGTGCCTGCCCCGCCGCGAGGAGTTGGTGGATGTCCGCCGAGACCTGCGCCGGGTTGTGGGCGGCCCACGAGACGACGCAGATGATCACGAGCCACTTCACTGCGGAGTTCTTCACCTTTGGTCCCCCTTCCTGACCCGGCCCCCCACGAGCAGGAGGACCCACGGGACGACCCGGCTCAACACCCACACGACCACCAGCACCGCCAGAACCCCCGAGCCTCGGCGGCCCGGCAGGTCTGCTCATCCCGGTCCTCGACGCCGATGGCCAGGTAGTGGCGCTCAAGGTTCGCCGGGACGACGACTCCGGTGAGCACCCCCGCTACCTCTACGTCTCCAGCATCGGACACAGCGGCCCGGGGCCGGAAGCGCCGGTGCACGTGCCTCGCTGGGACGGCGACACTGCCCGGTTGCGCCTCACCGAGGGCGAGCTGAAAGCCGACGTGGCCACCGCTCTCAGCGGCATGCTCACCGTGTCCGTGCCCGGTGTCTCGGCCTGGCGGGGAGCCCTGCCGGTGCTGCGGCACCTGGCGCCGACAACGGTGCACCTCGCCTTCGACGCCGACGCCGTGGACAACCCACACGTGGCCCGGGCTGCGGAGGCCACGGCCGAGGCCCTTGCGAGCGAAGGCTGGGAGGTGGCGGTCGAATCCTGGGACGGGGCACTCGCCAAGGGCATCGACGACGCCCTGGCGGCGGGGGTGCCGATCGTGACGACCATGAGGACGCCGCGCGATCCGGCCCCGGATCCCACTACCAACGGCGCCGAGCCCCGGCCGGCAGAGGGCCCCTACCGGGCCTCCCACGACGGCCTGATGTGGACCCGGCCCACAAAGGACGGATCCGTGGAGACCCGCCTCACTGACTTCGTCGCCCGCATCGCAACCGACGTCGTCGAGGACGACGGCGTGGAGACCCGCCGGCGCTTCGAGGTGGAGGCCCGTCTGAACGGTTGGTGCCGGCGCTTCACCATCCCCGCGGATGCCTTCGCCGCCATGGGATGGGCCACCGAACGCTCCGACGTGGACTGGGGACGGCTCACCGATTGCCAGGCCCACGCCGGCGCCGGACACCTCGCCCAAGCCCTCGCCGGCTTCCTTCGGTGGATGGCCGGCCGCTACGAGGCCACACAGAGCCAGTTCGCAGCCCTGTTGCCGGAGCTGCGGGACAGGGCCGCGGCCTCCGGGGAGCACCGCCGCACGCCGGCAACACCTCCTCGGACCTGGTCGCCTACCTCTTCCCCAACGCCTCCTGCATCGGCAAGCCCGCCGTGGTGGCGCCCGGCGACGCCTTCGGCAACCTCACTGGGGACCCGTCCACCGGCACCACCCCGGCCTCGCTGCGCCTCGTCAGGCTGGCCGGAGCCGCCGGCACGGCCTCTGCACCGATGTCGTCGGTGCTGGTGGCCGGCCCCGGGGGGCCCAGCCTGTTCTCCGAATACAGCGACCTGGCGTCGTGCACGGGGAGCGTGGCCGGCATCACCGCCGCCTGCTTCCTCTTCGCCGACGGGACGGTCGTGGGCCAGATCGACCCGGTCCAGACCGTAGGCTCGGTGGTGAACGACCTCCTGCCGGGCGCCAGCAGCCAACTCGCCGCCCTCACCCATGACTGCGCCATCGTCCCACACATGGGCTCCAGCGCCGACATCGTGGAGGTGGTCAACCGCTCCGCCAGCCCGATGGTGCTCGGCCCGGGAACCTGTGACGACCTCTCGGGCGGGGATCCCGGCAACGGGAGGACCTACAGCGTGGCGGCCGGGCTCACGGGCATCGTCGGCCCCACGGTGGCCGCCGTGGCCTACGAGGCGGCGACGCCGGCGAAGGTGGACTCCTCCAGCGTCATGCTCGGGGCGCCCAAGCTCCTGGCCGGGGCCTCGGCGATCAACGGGCTGGGCTTCACCCACCTGGGCGACATGCCCACCGTCGTCTCGGTGAAGCCCGCCGCTCCCGGGGAGGCCGCCGGCCTCCTGAAGGGCGACCAGATCGTCTCCGTCAACGGCCAGCCGGTGGCCAACTTCCAGGCCTACCTCGACTACATCGGCCAGATCGGCGCCAACACCCCCTGGACGCTGGAGCTGCTGGATCCCACCACAGAGGAAACGCTGTCGATCAACGTGCAGCCGGCGAGCAAGCCGGTCGGGCGTGGTGGCTCGGTCAGCGCCACGACTTGGACGACCTATGCGGATATGGGTGCCTGCAAGGCGGTGACGGCCAACACCGCCTGCTTCGGGCTGTCCGACGGACAGGCGATCGGACTGGTCAACGCCCTGGCCGCCCAGGACCACGCCAACCAGGTGCACGGCATCGCCTACGACGACGAGAGCACGATCCCCGCTCCCGAAGGCCCAACGAATCCGGTGGTCGAGGTCTGGAACAACACGCCTGACGAGGTCTTCATCGGCAGCGGCACCTCACTCATCGACGATGTCACCGCCGGGAAGCCGATCTATGGCATCCGGGCGGGCGCTGACCTCAAGGTCGCGGGGGTGGACGCAGTGGCAGCGGAATCGTGCATGGCCGACAGTGGGGGGCCCCTCACCGTGAACGGCGAGTTAGTTGGGGTAGTGAGTTGGGGGGCAAATGGCTGCCCACCCCGATGATCCAGCGAATCCTCGCCCGGCCGGAGTGGCGAAACGCCCTCACACCCGAGGATCTTCGGGCCTTGACGCCGCTGCTGTTCGCCCACGTGACGCCCTACGGTTCTCTAGCCGGTTTGGAGGTGTTGTTGGAAGGATCATGTCGGGGCCGGATCCTACATAAGCGGCGTTATGTAGGACGATTGGGAGGCCGACCGGGTCTTTGTTCAACCGCCGGAGCCTAAGATACCCTCCCGACAGGGGGACATGCCGTCAGCGCCGCCAAGATGCTCGAACAGTGCTTCCTGGGTATCGAAGCGGGTTCCACACCACGAACACGACCCTGTCGACTCCAGCTCTTCCTCCGGCCCTTTCTCAAGGGCTGGCGGTGTCCCCGGGTCCTGCTGCTCGCTGCTCAGCGCTTCGGCGGCACGTCGCAGCGATTCTCCCGCCTGCTCCAAGCGACGGCCGGCCTCCGCCAACGCTTCCACCGCGGAGGGCCTCAAGGAGACTGGATCGGCTCGATCGGCACTCAAAAGGATTTCTCCCTCCCGGATGACGTCGCTCTCGAGTTGTCCGACGTGGTGAACCAGGGCTGCCACGAGGTGCCCTGGCCCACGGCGAAGTCAGTGTAGACCTTCGAGCTCCCGGTCGCTCGAGCTCGGCGATGCGCGGGCGCTCCTCGGTCGTTGTGCAGGTCCCGCAGGGCCAGGTGGATGCTCACAGCGCCGTGGCCTGCCGCAATGCTAGGCTAAGTCTAGCGATTCAGGGGAAACGCGCCGTTTGTGGAAACGCGCCGTCTGGGGGACGAAGGTCGAGCGTCGCAGAATTGCGGATGTCGATTGACTCCGGATGCCATGCTGTCGCGCTGGCAGCGATGTAGCCGAGTAGGGAAGTCCGGGCGGTTGTCCCGCCTGTGCTTGTGGGATGCTCGCTGCTCGCCGCTGCCTGGGCCGTCTTGTCGGCGGCCGCGCCCCCGGCCCACGCTCAGACCCCGCCGACGTGTGCCGTCGGAGTCGCGACCATCGGCGTTGTGAAAGATCGCGGGGTCCGCGGGAAAGTTGCCCCCGAGGGACGCCCACCCTGACCAGCCGTTGTTGGGTGCCATCTGCCAGATGTGCCAGAGGGCGTTGTCGTCCCCTCGCACGAAGACCTCCAAGCCCAGCGCGGCCGTTCTGCATCCGCCGCGTGTTTGCATTGAGGCAGGCACACAGTCAGCAAACCAACATGCGACATGTCGACGGTTCAGGTGGGGGCGATCGCCTCTCCGGGGAGGCTCCATCCCGGCGCCAGCCGCTCAGAACCCCTTGGCGGCTGAATCCTCGGCATCCTGCACAGATCGCACAAACAGAACGTCACCCCTGAGCGCCCGTTCGAGCGTACCGAACGGCACTTCCGCGACTCGGAGGGCGCGTTTGAATCATGGTGGGAGCAGGGCTTCGGCCAGGAATGCTGTCGCCAGTCGATCGGCCAGGACGAGCCTGCGAGCTTCCTCGGGCGTGGCGAGCCACGACCTACGCTCGTACCCCCTCGGCATCCGACCACTCGACCTCCCCAGCATCCTCCCGGAGCCATGCGGTACCCCGATAGACGACTTGGAGGAAGTCGGGGTGCGGATAAGGATGGTCTTGGGGCTGCGCTCGGAGGTGTAGCAGATGGAGCCAGCCGATCGGCTGGAGGGTGTCCGTGTCGATACGCCAGCCGGTCTCCTCGCGCACCTCGCGACACGCGGTCTGCGCGTGCAGCAGAGCGGGCAGGCCGCCAGGTTAGCTCTCACCCTCCGGGCGCCGACCACCGGGCCACGGGTGAGAGATGCCGTCGGCGTTCTGGCAGGCGACGATTCGGTCTCCGACCATGACGAGGCAGCGAACCGATACGACGAGTTCTTCGGGAGGTCGGCGGGTGCCGTGAACGCCGAGATCCGGAGGGGCACCGCTCCCTTGGCCCACGTGGCCTCCCCCATTGCGGCTGACGCGAGGATCTCCGCCATCACCGGGTGCCGGACACCGAACCCTGGCCGCACGCTCACACAATACGAGTGGGGCCCGGTCATTCAGACCCGACGAAGCACGGAAGCGGAGTGCTGAACGACAGCCTGGCCCCCGCTCGAGGACCCGCAGCCTGCACGTCGGGCGGCCGCTCAACTCCTCAGGCAGCCCAGCAAGCCTTCTCTGGTCCACCCTCAAGGCGGCTCGAGCTCGGCCCTGACGCCCAGGAGTCGGACGGGGCGATCCAGGTCGAACCGGTCCAGCGCGGCCAGGGCACCGCGTCCGATCGACGGGCCGTCGAGGGTCGCTTCAGCCAGTGGGACGCTGTGTGTCTTCGTGAAGAAGGGCGAGAAGCGCACCTTTACCACGATCCTCACCGCCCCACGTCCTCCTTCCGCCAGCTCCTCGGCCAGCTCCCGCGCGAGCTTGCCCACCTCCCGGCGGATCTCCTCGGGGTCCGCGATGTCCTCCTGGTAGGTCCGCTCCTTGCCGCGAGCCCTCGCCAGGTAGGGCTCGGCAGTCACCTCGCTCGCGTCCTCGCCCGTCGCGAGCTGCCCGAGCCACGGCCCAGTGTGCGGGCCGAAGCTCCGCGCCAGCTCCCCCTCGTCGGCCCCGGCCAGCTCGGCCACCGTCCGGATCCCCAAGGCAAGAAGCTTCCGGGCGGTCTTGGCGCCGATGCCCCAGAGCGCGTCGGTGGGGAGTCCCCCCATCATCGCCTCCCAGCTCTCCCGGGTCAGCTTGAACACGCCGGCGGGTTTGGCGAAGCTCGTCGCGAGCTTGGCCCGGAGCTTGTTGTCGCCGACCCCGATCGAGCACCACAGCTCGGTTCGCTCGTGCACCGCCCGCTGGACCTCTCGGGCCATGGCCTCAGGGTCGTCGTGCTCAACAGCCATGAACGCCTCGTCCCAGCCCATCACCTGGACGACGGCGGGAAACGTCCGCAGCGTGTCCATCATCCGGGCTGACGCGGCCAGGTACGCCTGCGAGTCGACCGGGAGGAACACGGCCTCGGGGCACCTCCTGTGGGCGGTCCGAAGCGGCATCCCCGAACGGACCCCGTACTCGCGCGCCTCGTAGTTCGCCGTGGAGACGACCCCGCGCTTGGCAGGATCGCCGTCCCCTCCCACCACCACCGGCTTGCCTCGGAGCTCCGGGTGGCGCAGCAACTCGACCGCGGCGATGAACTGGTCGAGGTCGACGTGGAGGACGTACCGGTTCACGTTCCGAAGCGTAGCGGCACGAGCGTGACGCAATCCGCTCCGAGGTGCACCAGCGCGTCGACGGCTGCGGCGGCGCCCGGAAGAAGGGCTTGCCGGCGGCCGGCCACGACTCCCCCCGCCTCGGAGATGCAGCACTCGAGGTTGAGCAGAAAGAGATCGGCCTCGCGGGCGGCCCCGGCCACCTCGGGGGAGAACGGCGCCTGCGGCGGGGCGTCCCGCAGCGCCTCCGCGACCCCCGGCCGAGCATCGTGTCGCCGGCGAGACCGAGCCTGATGCCCCGCGCCGGTCTCCCACCGCCGGGCCGGGCTACCTCCGCCCGAGCGACACCGGAACCTCGGCCTGCGACGACGGCCACACCACGCGCTTCGCCCGCCCGGACCACTGGACGACGAGCATCTCGTGGGCCTCCTGAGCACCGTCCGCGCCGAGCCCGAAGCGACCGAAGAAGGTCGTGCAGCGCAGTCGGCGGGAGGCCGCGGCGAGGGCGTCGTCC
>DASPZW010000061.1:0-2283 GCA_035636055.1 Actinomycetota bacterium | reverse complement strand
AGGGACGCTAGACTCCGCCTGGCGTCAGGGGGCCTGCAACGAGCGCCGTCTCCCACCCGGCCCGCCATGGGCCCGCCCACGAAGAGAGAGGCAATCAGATCTCGAACCGCCGGCTGGACAGCGTCCGCGCCGCTCTCCCGGAAGGGTCGGTGGCCGTCGCCATCGGGGTGTTCGTCGCCGGGGTGGCCTCCTTCGGCTTCCTGTCGGTGTCGGCCCGGGCGCTGGAGCCCAGTCAGTACTCCGACCTGGCAGCGCTCTGGATCCTCGGCTTCATCGCGGGCCCGGGCGTCTTCATGCCCCTCGAGCAGGAGGTTGCCCGAGCGATCGCCGCCCGCCGGGCCAAGGCCCTCGGCGCCTGGCCGGTCGTGCTGCGGGCGATGATCCTCGGCGGGGCGATGCTGGGGATCCTCGTGCTCGCCTCCACCGTTGCGGCCGGCCCGATCACCAACCGCCTGTTCGACCACAACCGCGTGCTGTTCATCGGCTTCCTCATCTGCCTGGCGAGCCTCTACGTCGGCTATCTCGGGCGGGGCTACCTCTCGGGGAACGGGAAGTTCACTGCCTATAGCTGGCTCGTGGCCCTCGAGGGCATCGCGCGCCTGCTGCCGGTGGCGGTCTTCGCCGCGGCAGGGTGGGCGAAGGTCGGGCCGTACGGCCTCGCCTTCGGCGCCGCCCCCCTGTTCGCGTATCCGCTGGTGCTGTCCCGCCAGCGGCGGCTCACCTCCCCCGGCCCCCAGGCGCACTGGGGCGAGCTGACGGCGGCGCTCGGCTACCTCGTGATGGCCGCCCTGCTGACCCAGCTGCTCCTCAACCTCGCCCCGGTGACGGTCAAGCTCCTCTCCAGGCCCAACCAGAAAGCCTTGGCAGGCGAGTTCCTGGCGGGCCTCGTCATCGCCCGGGTGCCGGTCGTACTCTTCCAGGCGGTGTTGGCGGCCCTCCTGCCCAAGCTCGCCCACCTGGCAGCTTCCAGCAAGTTCAAGGAGTTCGAATCGACGCTGCTGCGGCTGCTCGCGGTCATCGCCGGGCTGGGTGTCCTCGCCGTCATCGGCGCCACCCTCTTCGGCAACATCGGCCTCCACGTCATGAACGGCCCCAAGTACAGCCTGCAACCGGGCGACTTCGCGTTCCTGAGCGCCGCGAGCATCGTCTTCATCCTGGCGCTCGCCGTCGGCCAGGGGCTGATCGCCCTCCGCTCCTACGGCTACCTGTCGATCGGCTGGCTCGCCGGGGCCGCTGGCTTCCTGGCCGCGGTGGCCGTCGTCCATCCCCTGCTGCTCCGGGTCGAGACCGGCTTCCTCGTGGGGTCCACAACCAGCGCGGTCACCCTCGGCGCCCTGCTCCTCACGCGCCTGCCCCGGGGGGGCGACGCAGAGCGCCGCCTCCAGGAGCGGCTCCGTGAGGCCCACCCGGTCGGCGAGCTCCCGATCATCGAGGCGTCCCCGACCCCCTCCCCCTGAAAGGGGGGAGTAGCAGCCCCCGGAGCGAAGCGGAGGGGATGAGCTGCGAATCCCCCCTGGGTCGTCGAACACTCAGGAGGAGTGAGCGACGACTGGAAAGGCCGGGGCAGCCGGCCTGGCGATCGGCGTTCAAGCCGCAGACCTGACGATCCGATACAAGCTATGCAGGTATCGCTGGAAGGTGGGGGCAGAAGGTGACGCCACACACGGCGCTCGTGACCTTCCTCATCGTCGCGGCCGTGCTCACGCAAGGTGGGGATGTGGGGGGTCTTCACCAAGGCGGGGAAGCCCGGATGGACGTGCCTCATCCCGGTGTACGGAATCCTGGAGTTCGGGCGGGCCTTCCGTCCGCTGGTTGGATTCTTCCGTTTAGCCGGCTCTCAGTTACACCGACACCGGTTCAGGGCTTTTGACTCCTCGGCGAAGATGTCGAGCTGAGGCGCCCCCAGCACGACGTTTGGTTGCAGTCCGATGGACCCTATCCACTGCACGAACTCCGCCAAGTAAGGGTCATTAAGTCTGGCGCGATGACCTTGGGTCTGTTGCGAGATGGCACGGATGGACTCTGGCAAAAGAGCGGCGTTGCTCCCGAAGTAGAAGAAATGGTCCGACAGCGTGCTCGCAGGGCCTGTCATTCAGGATGAAGACAGCTTCAGGGCGGTCAGCCGCGGCAGTCGACTGCGACCTGAAGCGCATAGCAAACCTGCTCCATCCGGACATCGCTGAGCCGGCCAAGGCGTTCGACGAGAAATGCGACCGACACATTCTCAACGGAATCGAGGTTCACGCCGGTTCGACGCGGCACAGGATCATCCCCTGGTTCCAG
>DASPZW010000060.1:0-12228 GCA_035636055.1 Actinomycetota bacterium | reverse complement strand
CTCTTGGCGAGCCACGTCCACCTTGATGACCTTGCCGGCGAACTCACAGCTTGCGATCAGGTAGGTGCCGTCGGCCGAGAAGTCCATGTGGTCGACGCCCTTGCAGGGCACGGCCAGCGAGTGGTCCAGCGCCATGGTGTGGGGATCTCGAAAGTCCAGGCGCCCCAGGGCTTCGGCCACCACCACCGCGTACTTCCCGTCCGGGGTGAAATACAGGTTGTAGGGGTCGTCGACCGGCACCGGCGTGCCGGGCTTGCCCGTCGCTGGATCGATGGGAGTGAGGCTGTTGCTCAAGTCGTTGGTGACCCAGAGAGTCTTCAGGTCATAGGAGGGCACGACGTGCTGGGGCAGCCGGCCGACCGGGAAGTGGTCGATGACGGCAAAGGTGGTCGGGTCGATCACGTCGACGGTGTTGTCCTGGGAGTTGGGAACATAGACCCGAGCCGGGAAGCCCCGCACCACCGGGCTCAGGGCACCGGGGTGGTCGGCGGCGTAGACGTCTCCCGGGTCCAGCAGCGGAGGCATGCCCGCAAGCAAGCGTGGTGTTCCCAATGGATGCGCCGGCCCCGCTGGGCCGGGCCGGCGGGTTCGGTCTGGCCGCTGGCGAGCCCGATCCAGAGCATCCCACCAGGGCTGGCAGCGAGGTGCCAATTGGTGCCTCCTTCTGGCTGACCGGCGGACTCTTGTAGTTCAACTGCGGGAGGTCTCTTCGGGTGACTCCCCGCCGAGCCATGCGCGAGAGAGTGGCAAGGGCCCGAGGAAGGTGCCCGGCTGACCCCGCGCCTTGGCCGGTGCGGGACCGCTGAAGGTGCCGCCAGCATGGGTGGAGCACCCCTACCGCTGGATAGCCACGCATGGAGAACCGCTGGGTGAAATCCCGTGGGCAGGCCGGTTGAGCACCCCAGCCCCGTCGACCGCGGTCAAACAGACGTGATGGCCAATGTGATGACATCAGCCCACGGGGGTCACCGGTGGACGAGCCGATCGGGATTACCGGGGGGGCCATGGACCGTCGCCTTTCTTTGGAACGAGTACCCTCGAGGTAAGCCATCCAAGGTCAGGGGGCCAGGGGCTCGGGCGCGGTCTTGAGGCGGTAGCGGTTGATGAAGCCGCGCACCTGCGCCACGCTCACCGTCCGGCAGGTCTGGAGACGACCCCACGTGGTGAGGCCGATGGTCTCGCCCGCCGGCAGTTGGGGATAGGGGCTGAGGATGACCTTGGTCTCGCCCGCGAACTCCTGAGCCAACTGCTGGAAGTGGGAATCTGAAGCTGAACCCGTGTACCAGATGTCGACGTAGCCGTGCTCGAGCGAGTGCACCGCCTGGTAGATGCTGTCGGTGGCATTGGGATCGTCCGAGAACGCGGTGGTGTACACGCCGGCCCGTAGGGGAGTGGGGTTGTGATCCCCTCCGGAGGGCGGAGAAGTGGCGTAGGTGACGCGCTCGCCCGGCCCGAGATGCCGGTGGGAGAGATTGTCGCCCGTATCCTTGACCGGGGTGCATCCCGCCGCCAGGGATGCCTGGTTGAAGGCCCGGACGGCGGCTCCGGATCGGACCTTGCTCCACACGATGAGTCCCGTGACGACGATGACGATCAACCCGAGGACGCCCCCGTTCCGGAGCCAGCCGCGGCGCTGGAGCGTTTTGCGGCGGCGCTGTTCGGCGACACGGCGCTCCAGCGCCGCCGCTCTGGCTTCATCGCGGGCAGCCGCACGAGCGGCCACGGACCCAGGCCGGGGTCCCTTCGCCGGCACATCCTCGGGTCTCTGCCCGCGGCGACTCTTCTGGCTTTTTGGCGGAGACGGAGACCGGGTTGGCGCTTCGGGCTCCTTGGGAGAGTTCAGGGACTCGGCCTGCTGCCTCTCGTGAGGTCGATGCTCGCTCGGCTCCGGTCTCGCCCCGGGTCGGGTACCCGCCGGACCACCGGTTCCTCCCGGACGGGAGGCTCGATTCTTGCCCGGCCCTTCCTTTGCCATGCCCCAGTCTCCCTCCAGTCTTCACGGCGCCCTGCCACGGCTCAAGAAAGCGAAAGTCTATCCTTCTGTCACTATGCCATGTAGTAACTAGTCCAGGTCTTCGGCCTGCGCTGGATTCAGCTTCCGGTCAGCCGCACCCTTGGGTAAGCCACCAGAGCGGACCATCACGGTCAACCCGGCAGTCAGAGCGCTGCGGCATGGCGTGGGATGGCGTTTCTGCCGGCGCCTACGCCGTTCAGGGGTGGACCCCCGGAGACGGGGGCCGCACGACGACTCCGGCCGTGCACTACCCCATGAGGGGCTGAAGGGCCGCCTGCGCCTGGCTCGCGGTGAATCCCCCCTCGAATCGGGCGGCGATGATGCCGTTGCGGTCTATGACGAACAGCCATGGCTCGGACTGGAAGGCCCATTCCTTGAAGGTGGGGCTCGGAATCTGCCGCTCGATTGTCTGGGTCTGGTCGTTCAGGTAGACCTCTGCGTGGACGAAGTTGGCTCGGCCCCGGAGGTTGGCCTCCACGGCAATGAGCTCGTCGAGGCTCGGCCCGCAGTTGCGCGACTGGCAGAACTCGGGGGTGCCCACGAAGAACGCCGTCGGTTTGCCGCTCGAGATCGCGTCCTTCAGCGTGATCTCGTGCATGTCGCACGGGGGCTTTCGGGTGCAGATGGGGCTGACCCCTTCGTTGTTCGCCACCGTCGGGGTGAGACTCGGAATCGCCGCGTCGCCCGGGATCTTGGTGTCGGTGTTTCCTTTGGCTTTCACTTGGATGTAGGTGGTCCCGATGAGCCGGGTCTGGGTCGTGGTTTCCGCGATGAGGGTCCAGAACCCGGGCGTGGAGAAGTTGATCCGCACGGCGTTGAGGCCCTGGGGGAGCGGGGGTGGCCCGTCGGGATGGGCATAGCCGAACCAGGGGGACGGGATGGGGCCCGTGGGCATGAGCCTGGCGCTGGGGTCGGCGGTTGGCGTGATCCACATCCGGGCATCAGTGCCGAAGATGCGTGCCCCGTTGGCACCGCCGTGCTGAAGGAAGAGCACCACGTAGTTGTCGACCCCGGCAACGTAGTCTTCGCCGCCCACGAACACCTGCAGAGAGCCATCCCCCGCTTGGCGGCGGGCGCTCAGGAGCTGGCCGAAGGTGGGGCCCGTGAGGACATTGGGGCGGGTGCCGAACTTCTCGTAGAGCCCGCCCAGCACAAGGCCTCCGGCCCCAATGAATCCAAGGTGGAGTAGCTCGCGCCGGGTCAGCTTCATGCCGCCACCTTGATCCCGAGGTACTGGTTGATGAGCTGACGGAGCTCCGGCGCGTCGAGCTGGCCAATATGAACGCCCGCAAGCGTGCCGTCCGCGCGGACGAATGCGGTGGTGGGCGGCAGGACTCGGAGCGAGATCCGGCTGTACAGCAGCCCCCCGCCGTCGAAGGCGAGGGGGTAGGACACCGCGCGCTGCTTAGCGAACGCGACGGCCCCGGACCGGTCCTCACCGTCGACGCCGAGCAGGTCAAGCCCGAGAAACTGCACCGCGCCTGCCGCCGCTGCGTACACCTTCTGCAGCTCGGGCATCTCTTTTATGCAGGCCCCGCACCAGCTCGCCCAGAAGTTGATCACCATGGGTTGGCTGTTGGCGGAGTCGGCGAGGGTGACGACGGCGCCCGTACCGAGGGCTTCGAGCTTGCATCCGCCGGGAAGCTGGCTCCCGACCGCGACGAGGGACCGGGCCTTGCCGCAAACCCGGGCGGCGGGCGCCAGGGCGGGGGTGGCGTTCTGAGAACGGACGATCACGATGGCGGCCCCCGCTGCCAGGGCAACAACCAGCCCGCCCACAATCCACCGGACCCTGCCTGGCGCGGGCCGGGGCCCCGGCCCATCCCCTGCCGCCCCGCCGGGGGTCCCCGTCAAATGAGCCAATGGTTCCTCACGAAGAGCCTGGCCAAAGGCGTGAAGAGGCGCTGCCAGGCACCGGTCACCAGCAGCACGCCGATCGACACCAGCAGCGCCCCGCCCAGGCGCTCGATCACTCGTCCGTGGCGACGCAGGAGTCCGAACGTTCGGCCGCCCCGTGTGTAGGCGAGGGCGAAGAGCAGGAAGGGGACGCCCATGCCCAGCGAGTAGAGGAACAGGAGCAGCGCGCCTTTCCCGGCGGTCTGGGTGACGGCGGCGGTGCTCAGGATCGCCCCAAGCACCGGGCCAATGCAGGGGGTCCACCCGAAGGCAAACGCCATCCCGAGGGGGACCGCTCCGAGAGGGCCAGCGCGCACCCGGTTCAAGTCGAAGCGCTTCTCCCGGTAGAGAAACGGGATCCGGAGGACGCCAAGGGTGGCGAGGCCCATCGCGATCACGAAGAGGCCGGCAACCTTGATGAGAGCCGGGAGGCGCTGTAGGAGGAACGAGCCCAACACCGAGGCGGTGGCGCCCAAGGCGGTGAAAACAACCGCGAACCCCAGCACAAAGAGCGCCGAGGCCCCAAGGACCCGTTTCGTGCGCCCGGCCTCGCCCACGCCGCTCAGGTACGCCAGGTAGCCCGGGATGAGGGGCAGACAGCACGGCGTGGCAATCGAGACGATGCCGCCGGCGAATGCCACGGCCCCGAGGCCGAGGGTCCCTCCGGTCACGCCCGGACCCGCCGTCCTGGCCTGGCTGCGGCAGAGCTGCGTCCGGGACCGGATTGTGGCGACATCGCTTCATCACTGGGCAACCGCAGGGCGAGCAGTATGAGACCCATGAGTACGGTACGTGACACGGCGCGCGCCAGTCTAACTAACTATCGACGGTAGTAACACAAGTGCAGTGAGGCGGCGCCGAGGGCAACGCTCCCAGAGTCTCGCAGCCTGTTCGGCCCCCTGCACTGCGCAGCGTCCCGCGGGCGGTGACGGGATGCGGGTCAAGTCGGCCCCCCTGTGTTCATTGCCCTCCGGCGCGGGAGAGACCGAAATCCGTTAGCCGGGCCGGGCCGTTCGGACCCCCGGGTCAAGCGGAGGCGCTGAGCCCGCGCGCGTGGCGCCCGCCTCCAGCTCGACGATCTTGCGGGCAAGACGCTCCTGCTGCGCATGGACGCCGGCCAGCTCCGAACGGAGGTCCGACAGGGTCGGCTCTGAGACGGATTCAGGCTCCACCAAGGGCACGGTCGGCTGGGCTGCGGCGACGGTGGGGGCTGCCTTGCTACCCCGCATGGCCCACATCATGGCCACCATCGAGAGCGGGCAGACCGCCACGAAAAGGAGGGGGAGCGCCCGCGCGGCGAGGCTTGGGGCGGCGACGAGGACAACCAGACCGACGAGGGCCAAGCTGCCCAGAACCCTCCAATTCAGGCACATCCCAAAGGCTGTCCTCCCCCCACCTACCCCGCAGGATTGCGACTTCCCGGGGCGTGCACCGGGCTCGACGGAGTCGTCCCCGCTGATAATGGCCATTTGCTTTCCCCTTCCGTCGAATGGGTCTGCCGCTGAATCTGACGCGCCTGCCACCGGTGGTAGCCAGCCTCGAACTATCTCCAGCCCGAGAAAGACAGAGTCCGAGTAACGATACTATGATATGTAGTAGTTGTACAAACGCGTGGAAGGTCGCCAGGTAGGCGAGGAGAGTACCTGCCCGCCGGGTGATAGAGGGAGGCGACATGCACAGACGAAGCCGCATCCAAGCCGCGCTCGGCGTGGCCCTCATCGCCGTGGCCGGGGCCGGCTTCGTCGGGTCAGCCTCGTGGGCCGGGACCCCGCTCAGGGGCAGAGCACCTACCCGCTCCCTCGATGCCGGGTTGGCCAGGGTGTCGCCGGCGCAGGTCAGCCAGCCGGTGCCGACCCCTTCGATGCAGGACATGATGCAGTCCATGCAGGAGATGATGAACCGGTGCTCCCAGATGATGGCGGCCGGTGGGATGGTCGGCACGAACCAGGTGCAGCCGGTCGGGATGACGGACGGGAGGTAGGGGCGTGGGCCATTGCTGTGGGGGTTGGATGGGCGGCCTCATGGGCGGCTGGATGGGCCTGATCGTGTTCCTGGTCCTTGCAACCCTCGTCGTGGGGATCGCTTTGGTCGTCACCGCCTTCTCGGAGCGAGGCGACCGGCAGGCCCGGAAGAGTGTCGACCGAGACCCTCAGGACATCCTGGCCGAGCGCTACGCCAAGGGGGAGATCGACCGCGAAGAATTCGAGGAGCGCCGCCAAACCCTCCAGGCCCCATCCCGATCACGAATACGCCGACCGACTTGACGCGAAGCACCAAGTCGTGCAGGAGCGAACGTCCCTAGTGCTGCCTCGACTGGACCCCACAGTTTGGGTCGGACCTGGTACCCACCGGCCCCTCGGACCTCGCCCGACTCGGTCGGCGGTTGGACCCGGCTTGCCCGCCCCGACCGACGCCGTCCGCCGCACACGACGGCCTAGCCCCGTTTTCCGTACCCCCGGCGGCCTAGTCCACCCGCTCCGGCCAAGGCATGGGGATGTCCAGAAGGGCAAGGATCCTGCGCTGCACAGGGGTGAGCCGGTCGAGGACGGGGCCGGCGGCTGTGTAGGTCAATGCGAGCCCCTCAAAGGAGGTGAGGATGTTACGCCCGGTTGGCTTGGCGGCGCGACCTTCGGGCAACAGACCCGGTAGGTGGGTCATCCCGGGCGGGAGGCAGCGGCGCAGATCGGCCTCGATGAGCCCGAAGATCAACAGGGCGATGCCGACGATGGCCACCAGCGCCTCGATGCGATCATCGTTGTGCAAGAACACGGGACGAACCCGAAGCGACTGCTTGAGATCGCGGTGGCGCTGCTCAACGATCCACTGGTCTTTGTAGATCCGCAGTACCTCGGAGGCGGAGAGGGGATCGGGCAGGTTCGTGGCCAGCGCGTAGAGCCCGTCGAAGCGGCCAGCTGCATCGATGGCAGGCTGATCCCGTTGCCAGGAAAGGGTGGGCCGGCCCCCGTCGTCTTCACCGATGCTCACGCTGATGAGTTCCACCAACTGAGGCCCCATGATCGTGGCCACCTTGGCCTCCACCGCCTTACTGGTCTTGTAGTAACGGCCGCCCAGCCCCTTGCGCACCCGAGCCAACGCTTCTTCGGCCTTGGCGAGGGCACGCTGGCGAGCGTCTGCCACCGAGGCCGCCTCCTCCGACGACCAGATGTAGGCGACCAGAAGGTCGTGGCTGGAGCCGGTGGCGGGATCGGTGACTGGGAAGGAGGCCAGGCGGCCCCGCCAGGCGGTGCGGTCCTGCGGGCTGAGGCGCCGCTGTCGCTGGGCCACGTAGTCGACAGCCTCCAGCGCCTCCAGAGAACCGACGTCGGCTTCGAAACGCTGCACCCAGCCGGTGTCGGCCCGCAGGGGCACGACGAAGCGCACCCCCGCCCGGTCGGCTGCGCATAGGGTGCCCAGGTGCCCGAACGCCGAGTCGGCAACGACGACCAGTCCCGGGAGAAGGAGGCCCTGGAGTCGCTCGAGCGCCTCGGCCATGGCCGACACCTCGGCGTCAGATCCTTTGTGGGGCCGAAAGTACACGGCTACACCCTCGGGGGTGGATGCCTGGAGCGTTCTCACCTGGCGGGCTACCTGCCGATCGGACCCCCATCCCTTTGCCACCAGCGACGAAGCGTCGTAGGCGCCGGCGAAGCGCACTGTGGTCAGGTCCAGATGCAGGCGGGAAGCGTCGACCGCGAAGCGCTCCACCACTCCCAAACAGAGCCGGCCACGCACGTCCTCGGCCACCGGGGCTAAGGATTCCAGCGCTCGGCCGAGTCGGTCGTCGTTGAGCAGGCCTGCAGACACCCCGACCAGCTCCGCCATCGCAGCCCCCGATGCCCAACCGGCCACATCGTAGAGGGGGGCCGGCGCGCAGAGGCGGTTGGCCACCAGCGCCGCGACCACCTCGCCGTGGGTGAGCAGGGACCGCCCTCGCATGGGGGCAGCGGCATCGACCACGGTCACCAATTCCAGCCGGCGCAGGTAGTGGGCAACCAGCAGCATAGGACCCACCTCCCGCCGGGTCCCCGCAGGGGGTGGGTCCAAGCGGGTGAACGCCCCCGCCCAGCGATCCAGCTGTCCCGAGGCCTTCAGCTCGTCGAGGCGCCCCAGTGTTGCCACAACGTGTTGGCGCACCCGGGTGCCCTCGCGGCGGCCCTCGACAAGCTGCAGGTACTCGTGAACCCGATCTCCTCGCCGTACTCGCTTGATTCTCGGGTACATGTTGGCACAACACTACCATGCCGTCATGAAACTACAAGCACGTAGTTTAGGCTCGCCAAGGCTGATGCTCGCCCCCGTGTTGGCACAACACCATCCGGTTGACGCCAGCAAGCGACAAGCCAAGAGCCAGCAGTGACAGTGAAAACGAGCTTGACTACCTGCCCTCTAAGGGCGATCCGGTACGGAAAACGGGCCTAGCGAAACTAACGGAGCCTCACCTCGGCGGCGACGCGCTTGGACCCCCGGGACCAGGCTTGGGCTTGAAGGCCAGCAGGCCCTCGATCTGACTCACAAGTTCCGTCCGTGACACCGCACCCAGGATCTTGGTCCCCGCCCGGGTTCCTACTTCCTGACCCTGGCCAATCCCGAAGAACCGGAATTGGCGGTCGATGAAAAAGGTCTCGGGGACGCCCCGGACGCCGAACTGCTTGACGAGGGTGCCGTCGGGGTCCCGGACGCTCGGATAGGTGATACCGAACTCCTTGACGAAGCTCTGGGCATCGGACTCGAGGTCGTTGTAGTCCACCCCCACGAAGCGCACCCCCTTCGCTTGGTACTGCTTGAACGTTGCCTCGAGGAGGGGCGCCTCCTGCCTGCAGGGGACGCACCAGGACGCCCAGAAGTTGATGACCACCGGCGAACCCTTCAGCTCCTGGCTCGAGAGGGTGCCGCCGCCGAGCACGGGGAGCTGAAATTCCGGCGCCGGGCCGCCCTGCTAGGCCCTCGGCTGGGTGGTCAGGAAGAGCCCGGCCGCCAGGAAGGCGACGAAGCTGCCGGGGATGACGCCGAACGCGAGCACCCGGAGGATCTTTCGAACCCTGGCAGTCGCCGCCTTCGTGGGGGCCTCGCCAAGCTCGACCGGCTCCGGCATGGAGCCTCTCCCAGTAGTGGATTCCCGGCTGACAGAGTCCGGGGGCCTCGAAGTGCCTCGAATATCCCCTTCCCGCATCCCGGCATCAACCTCGGGTGTCTTGTCGGAGGTGCTCGCCCCGTCCGCCCTCTCGAGCTTCACGTACTGGACTGTGCCTCGCCTCGAAGGCGCTCGAGCTCCCGGCGCAAGTCCGAGATCTCTGACTCGCCGAGGCGGTGCGGTCCAGGGCCCGCCTGGCTCGTGTCGCCATGGCTCCTTGACATGAGCCGCATGCACAGGGCCATCCTGCCGACGCAGCCCAGAGCGGGGAGAAAGAGCACAAGCGTCCGCATCGTCGGTTTCCCTTTCCCAAGTCTGCTACAGCCCGTAGTATAGCCCTGTGGGAGGTCATGCGGCATCGACTACTCCGCACCTGGGGAGCTGCGCCCCCTGGGTCAGAGGAGAGGACCACAGGGCCCGGAGCCCGAGTCCGCCTGCCCCGCTTTTGCCATCGGCGATGCGACCGGAGCAGGAATGAATCTCGCGTCAGGTGTCGCCGGGGAGAGACTCGAAGCCTCGATTTCCAGACCGTCCCGTAACTCCCGTCCGGCGCGTCACCCTACCCTGGAGTTGGCGAACCCGACCGGCCCGAGGAGGCCAGCGAAGTAGCCGTCCCCACGACGCCGCCAGAGCGGAGTTCGTGTGCCCGCGGATCGTGCCTATTACAATCGATCGTTGGTGGCTGCGTCGGGCGGACACCGGAGACGGAGGTTGCAAGCGCAGTGGCCAAGGTGCGGATGGGTGAGCTGGAGACCGCGGTCATGGACGTGTTGTGGGACCGTGGTGGATGGCTGACGCCGGGTGAGGTCCACGAGGTGCTGGCGAGCGAGCGCCCCCTGGCCTACACCACAGTGATGACCATCCTCGTCCGCCTCTGGCAGAAGGGCCGGCTGCGGCGGGAACGCGATGGCCGTGCCTACGCCTACCAGGCTGTCCTGGGCCGGGAGGAGCACGTCGCTCAGCGTATGGGCGAAATGCTCGTGGCCGCCGCCGACCGCCCCCAGGCGCTCGCCTTCTTCCTCAAGTCGCTGCGGCCCTCCGACCGGGCCCAGCTGCGCCGGATGCTCAAAGAGCGGTCCGGCGGGGACTGAATTTGGGCGCTCTGCTGCTGCTCGGGGGGTTCGGCCTGCTGGCCCTGCCCGGGCTGACCGTTGGGTTGGGCCGTCGCCTCCCACCTGACGAGTGGGCTCGCCTGTGCCGGGGGGCCCTCGTCGCCGGCGGGGTGATCGTCGAGGTTGGCTCGGTGCTCTATGCCCTGCCGACCGTCCTGCGCGCGGCTGGCGTTCCCGCCTTTGCCGCCATGTGCGAGCGGACCCTCAGGCTGTTCCTGCCCGGAACCCCTGCGGCCGGCTGGGCCGCCGGCGCCGCGGCGGTCAGTATCGCCACCCTGTCCGGCATGGGTCGGATCCGGGCCCGGCGGGGATGCCGGGCGGCGCGGGCGGAGCCGTGGCTCGGCGAGCACCGCCGCTTCGGGGCTCACGAGGTGGTGACCCTGCCCACCGATCGTATTCTGGCCGTCAGTGTGGCGGGTGCGCCTGCCCAGATCCTGATCTCGCGTGGTCTGGTCGAGACGCTGTCGGGGGAGCAGCTGGAGCTGGTGCTGAGCCACGAGGTCGCTCACCTCGACCTCAATCACGAGCGGACCCTGCACCTCGCCGCCGCCCTTGACCATGGGTTTGCCTTCTTCTGGCCACTGCGCCGCTCTACCCAGGCGCTACGCACTGCGCTGGAACGCTGGGCCGACGAGGTGGCGGCCGGCAAGCTGCCCGGTAGGCGCAGCGTGCTCCACTCCGCCCTCCTGGGTGTGACAGGCGTGGCCGTGGGTACCGAGCTGGCGGCCTTCTCGCCTGCTCACACCGTTGTTGAGCGCCTCCGGGCGCTGGAGCAGCCGAGCCCACGCCCGTCGTCGGTCGCACGGGGACTGCTCTACCTGCCCGGCATGGTCGCCGTGGGGACCACCCTGGTGGCCATGGCGGCCTGGAGCAGCCAAGCCTGGATGCTGGTCTCGATGGCGGGGCGATGCCCGCTCTAGCGAGCAACCGCGGGTTCTCGTCGTAACCTTCAACACGGTCCGAGGCAACACGAGGCCCGCTTTGGCGGCTCGCCTAACCATTCGAGTGAGCTTTTGGGATCTGGGAAGACAGGGAAGGCGGTACGCCTCCTGGTGAGGAGAAGGAACCTCCCCCTCCCGCTCTCACAGAACCGTAGGTGACAGTCTCCTGTTATACGGCTCCCACAGCCCGGCGGTGGGGGCGGAGCCAGGCACGAGTCGGCGAAGAGCCGAGGTTGTCGCTGCCTTGCAGCGTTCAACCAGTCCCATGCCCGAGTGGGCCGGTGTCGCAGTCGCTAGTAGTTCTGCATCGCCCACCGGTGCACGTGCCCAACGATGTGCGCCGCAGGGGAGCCCAACCCGGAAGCGGTAGAAGGGTCCCTCATAGTTGATCCAGTCCCGCACCTGCGGATTGATCCCAGGGATTTCAGCACCCGCAGCCGGCCCGAACGGTCGCCCCAGCTCGGCTGCCAACCGCCGAGAGCTTCTGGCCCTGACTCACCGACGCCACCGCGTCGGCGAGCCCCGGCCACAAGGTAAGGCGACCAATCCCCGGCCCTGGATTGGCGCCGAAGCTGACTGAGCCGAGCACGTTGGAGAGGGCGCAGACCCAAGTCCAACACCGACACAGTGTAGTACTCTCTGTCGGGGAACCATTCGCCGGCTTCCGGTCGAGGAAGGCTCATGCACGTTCTTCTTCTCGGCAGCACCGTGGCAGTCAATTTTCCCGAGAGCGGTTTGGGTCGACCGCTACCCGGATGGATTCGGTGATGCTGTCGGCGTTACCTCGACCCGCTTCGGAAGGGGCGGGCTTGTGGCGATCGGCCAGCCCACGGTGTCTGCCAGGTAGCAGGCGTCCGGCAAGCGGTGGTTTCTCGCCACCCGAGCCAGCACGCCTGTTCGGTTGCCCGAGGCCTTGGTGAACCGAGCGGTCCCGGCAAGGCAATGTCGTGCCTTAGCCCCTTCCCCTATACCGTTTACTTAACCGGATCGCCAGGGACGTCCGAGGCTCAGGATGAGGCGGCCCCCCAGCCGACCCCCGATCGAGGGTAGGACTGGCAGGAAACAGCCAGCAATGAGCCTGTTGCGAATCACTCGGGCGACCGTCCCCACCCACTCGGCGCCGTTTTTTCGAGG
>DASPZW010000059.1:0-4950 GCA_035636055.1 Actinomycetota bacterium | reverse complement strand
AAGCCTGCTCGAAACTCCTTGTTAATTTCCGAATAACGTTGGGACCCTGCTCTGGAACCACGAATCTCCCGCCTCTTCCCCAAGAGAGCGGCCGGGCAGCCTCACAGGGCGGTGGCGGTGTTCACCGCGGCGGCCTTGGAGTCCCCCCGTTGAGACGGACGCAACCGGATGCTTTTCGATAGTCCTTTGTGCTTAGTGTAGGCGTCGTTGACTATGCCCGGTCCTCATTTGTGACTACCTGAACGATCTTTTAGGTGAGTTTTTCCTTATGTTCATAGCGTTGTGGTCGAAACGGCCATCTGAGCGAGACACCCGTTGCAAGCCGGTTACCACAGGTCTGGATACAGAACGGATATTCGTGGCAACAAAGCTGAGCAATGCGCGCTCAGAACAACGTTGCGCATTCGGGAAACCCCGTTCGTCCCGTTTTCAGAGGCCGGGATAGCTCGCTGTGCCTTTCACCGCCCAATGCGCGGTGGGAGGAACCGAGTTTCAGGACGGCCTTCCCGTGGAGTTGGCCTTCATCGGCCGCCCCGAGTCATCCGGGCCGATCCCACTCCGGGCCGGCTTCAGCTGCGAAGAAGGGTTGCGAGGACCCACGCCCCACTGATCTCCACGCGCTTGGTCGCCGTCAGCAGCGTCAGGGTGGACTGTTCCAACAAGGCACGCAGACAAGCGAGGGCCGTCGCCCGTTCGGGCTCGGTCAATTCCACCCTGTACAAGCGCTTGAACTCCTCAAACCGCTCGGGATCGTGAGCGTACCACTTCCTCAATTCCGTGGACGGGGCGACCTCCTTGCACCAGACGTCGAGCCTGGCGTCTGCCCTCCTGAGGCCCCGGGGCCAGATCCGGTCTACGAGGACCCTGGTTCCATCGTCGGGTGCCGCGTCCTCGTAGACACGCCGGACCCGCACGACCGATTCCGTCGCCATCGATCTAACGGGAGCGGAAGGTGCTTTCGCTCATGGCGCAGGGGGGGTCCAACCAGGCGATCTCCGAGAAGCTGTTCCTGACCGGCAAGACCGTAGAGTCCCATATCCATACGATCTTCATAAAGCTCCGCCTGACGCCGGTGCCGGAGGACCACCGGCGCGTGCTGGCGGTGCTCGCCTATCTCCGCGCCTGAACCAGGCTGAGCTGCGGCCCCCGTCCACTCGGCCCCTTGAGGCGGAGCCGTGTACGTCTTCCAGTAAGGCCGTGAGCGAGGTCACGACAAACAGCCCCAGACCTGCCAGGGACACTAGGACACCGCCCCATGCCACGACCATTGCCGGCCACCGCAGCGTGCCGTGCAGCCACGCATGCGGGACGTAGCCTGCCTCCGCCGCGGCCGTGAGCAAGCCGCCGACGAAGAGTGCCGCTCCGGCCAGCGTCCGGCGGTTGGTCCTGCGGGCGGCTCCTCGCTGCGGATCGTTGCCCCAAATGTCCCCTGGACCCAGTCCGTCATGATCGCTGCGGTAATCAGGATCCATCTGTTCGATGAAGGCCCACAGAGCGTCGTCTGGTTCGGGTATGTCATGGGACCACCCCGAGGCGGCGGCCCGCACGTAGCCCATGAGCGCCTCTCGGATGCATCTGCCCACGCTCGGGGTCGGGCGGATCCGGGACTCTTGAACCGCCCACCGCCAAGCGGCGAACTCCGCTCCGAGACGCTTCTGCCATGGAAACTTGAGTCGGGCCGCAGGATCGACGACGTGACCGATCTCGTGGAGGGCAAAGAAGTAACGACGCGGCGTCGCCACGTGCTCAATCCAGATCCGGGGCGGGATGCGGCCGATGCCGGGGCGAGACCGTACCTGCAACCCGCGTTCAGGGCCGAGAACGTTGATCGCAATGCCGTGCTTCCGGCAGAGCTGCCGAATATGCTCGGCCGCCAGGTCCATTGTCTGATCGTCGATGAGGTCGCTCATCGGTACCACCGCCTGACTGCAGGGACTCCCTCGCACGCCTCTCTGCTGCTTTTGAGCAACCGACGGCGCCGTCTGATACGCGTCGCGAGTCTCTGGCCCGTTTGCGTAGTGGTCCGGCGACCGAATTCACGCTGCAGGCATCAGGTGCCGAAGGTGCCGTAGGCGAACAGGACGCCACCGACCACCAGGATGAGCGCGGCCCCGACCAGTACCCGGGGGCTCCACTGTGCCGTGCTGTACTGCACCCGGCCCATCTTGTGCTTGCTGTTCAGGAACTCCTGGGCCGTCGGCGGCCGGCCGCCCCAGCGGCGGCGTTCACGAGCCCCGAGGAGGTAGGCGCCCAGCACCACGAGCGCACCGGCAACGATGGAGGCCCCCAGCGGTCCAACCGGGCGAAGAGCGGCAGATGCCAGCACGGCCGCGGCAAACATGCGGCCATCCTACGTCGTGGTCGTGCCCGGAGGTCCCCTCAGGAGGCGGACAGCGTGAATGCCGGGTTGGCCCCGACGCCGACCAACTCGGCGGACAGTGCGTAGGTGCCGGCGCCGGCGAGGGGCACCGAGGCCTGGAGGTCCAGGGCCTGGCCAGCGGCGAGGGTCGTCACGGCGGGCTGGGTGAGCGTGAGGGTCCGGAACGGCTTGCCGTTGTGCAGTACGGCGACGGCGACGGTCGGGCCCCCGTTGAAGTGCGCCGTCTGCCCGGTCCCGTTGGAGAGGTCGGCGTAGATCGTGGCCGACGTGTCGCCCGGCTGCGGCGGCATGCCGTAGACGGACAGCGTGAGGATGCCCGGCGCCCCCTTGTGGAACTGCTTGCTCGAGATCGCGGACCCCAGCCGGCCGGGGACGTACGTGAACGAGGAGTTGTTGGTGTTGACGTCGGCGGCCGCTCGGAGCACGAGTGACGAGTCGGGGCCGGCCCCGTGGCCCGTGGCGGCCGAGATGGCGACCATGGCAGCGACGAACATCACGGGCAGGGCCATGCCCAGGATCCGCGCGACCGGATGCCGGCGGCGCGGCTCAGCTTTGCGTTGCACGTCCGAACGCCATCCCGAGCCCGACTGCATCGGTCACTCCTCTTGGATGCCGGGCAGGCACGTTCTGATACACCTGCCCCCCCAAAGAGAAGGCTAGGAGTTGTTGGGTCCCGATGGAATGGTCCGGGGGGACCGTCTTTGCCGCCAGTAATACCTAGCCCGCCAGGAGAGGACCCGCGGGTAGGCTGGTCACGTCCCTGTCCACGATCTGTAACACGCCTGGAACTTGCCCGTAACAACCTCCCTTTAGCCTTCGGGTGCCGATCCGGGGGGAACGGAGGATTACGAACGGGCTCGTACGGCGGGAGCCGAGGAGGCACAGCCATGACGTCGGAAGCAGAGGCGAGGATCTCCTTCGTCCTACGTACCGTCGAAGAGCGCGGCATTCATTTCATCCGCCTGTGGTTCGTCGATGTCCTGGGCATGCTCAAGTCGCTGGCGTTTCCAGCCGCCGAGCTGCCTCAGGCGTTCCTGGAGGGGGTCGGCTTCGACGGGTCGGCCATCGACGGCTTCGCCAGGGTCCAGGAATCCGACATGTTGCTCAAGCCGGATCCCGAGACGTTCCAGATACTCCCGTGGCGACCCGAGACGCTGGTCGCCCGCATGTTCTGTGACGTCCTGACGCCGGAGGGGGCTGCGTTTCCCGGCGATCCCCGCCAGGTGCTGAAGCGCCAGTTGGGAAGGGCCAGCGAGCTCGGCTACTCGTTCTACGCCGGCCCCGAGATCGAGTTCTTCCTCTTCTCGTCGAACCGCAAGCCCAAGCCCCTCGACGCCGGCACCTACTTCGATCTGACGCCGCTCGACAGCGGGAGCGAGTTCCGGCGGCGGGTGATCGCCTACCTGGAGGCCGTCGGCATCCCGGTCAAGGAGTCCCACCACGAGGTGGCGGGGTCCCAGCACGAGATCGACCTGCAGCACGCCGACGCCCTGGCCACCGGCGACGCCATCACGACGTTCCGGCTGGCGGTCAAGGAGGTCGCCCAGGAGTCGGGCTACTACGCCACGTTCATGCCCAAGCCGCTGCAGGCCACCTGGGGCAGCGGCATGCACACCCACTTCTCGCTGTTCCAGGGCAACCGCAACGCCTTCTACGACGCCAGCGCCAACGCCCACCTCTCCAAGGTGGGGCAGGCCTTCGTGGCCGGCCTCCTGCGGCACGCCCGGGAGATGACCGCCGTGACCAACCCGCTGGTCAACTCCTACAAGCGGCTGGTCCCGGGCTACGAGGCCCCCGTGTCGGTGTGCTGGGGGGCCCGGAACCGCTCCGCGCTCATCCGGGTGCCGGGCACCAAGCCGTGGAAAGAGGACGCCGCGCGCATCGAGTACCGGGCGCTGGACCCGTCGACGAACCCCTACCTGGCCTTCTCCGTGATCCTGGCGGCCGGCCTCGAGGGGATCGCCGAGGGCTACGAGCTTGCCCCCGAGGCCGCGGACAACATCAACCTCATGCCCCCCCAGGAGCGCCTGGGGCTGGGGATCGCCTCCCTGCCTGGCGACCTCCACGAGGCGCTGGACGAGATGGAGGGCAGCGCGCTGGTCCGCAAGGCCCTGGGCGACCACGTCTTCGACTGGTACCTGGCCAACAAGCGGGCCGAGTGGGACGAATACCGGTCCTGCGTGAGCGAATGGGAGATCAAACGATACCTTCCTCGGTATTGACCGGGGCCGACGTCGAGCCGCCAGCCGTGCGGCACAGCGCGCGGCTGCTCCTCGCCGGCAGCGATCGCTCCCGCCTGTCCGGGATCGCCGCCGACCTGCAGGCCCTCGGCTACGAGTGCCTCACGGAGGTCGTCTACGAGGACCTCGAGATCGGGGCGGGCTGGGTGGCGGTGGTCGTCGACCTCCGAGCCTGGACCACCGAGGGGATCGCCTGGTGCCAGCGCGGCCGCAAGGAGGGCTGGCTCGGCCCGGTGCCGGTAGTGCCCGTGGTCGAGACCGCCCATCTCCACGAACTCGGGCTTGCCGACGGGGTCTTCGACGACTTCATCGAGGATCCCTACTCGCTGA
>DASPZW010000058.1:0-5148 GCA_035636055.1 Actinomycetota bacterium | reverse complement strand
GCTTGGTACCGGTGGGACTCATGGCTCAGACCTCCACGACGACGGGCAGGATGATGGGACGCCGCCCCGTCCGCGACCAGACGAACTTGCCCAGGACCCGCCGGACGTGGCGGCGCAGCGTCGCCCAGTCGGCAAGCTCCTCCTGCGCGATGCACTCGAGCGAGGCCCGGAGCGCGCCGCGGGCCTCCTCGTAGAAGCCCCCGGCCTTGTCCTCGTAGACGAAGCCCCGGGAGATGAGGTCCGGGCCGGCCAGCAGGTGGCCCGTCTGGCGGTCCACCGTCAGGACGCACACGAGGATCCCGTCGGCCGCCAGCAACCGGCGGTCGCGCAGGACGATGTCCTCGACGTCGCCGATCCCGAGACCGTCCACGAACACGTAGCCGGCACCGATGTTCGTGCCCTTCCGCAGGCGCCCGCGACCGATCTCGACGACGTCGCCGTCCTCGACGATCATCGTCCGGTCCACCGGCACGCCCGTCTCGTGGGCGATCTTGGCGTGGGCCTTCATCATCCGGTACTCGCCGTGCACCGGGATGAACCACTTCGGCTTGACGAGGGAGAGCATCGTGCGCAGCTCGCCGGATGCGGCATGGCCAGAGACGTGCACGGCATAGGCGGGCGGGGTGATGACCTCCACGCCGATGCGCGAGAGGCCGTCGATGACCCGCCGCACCGCGGACTCGTTGCCGGGGATAGGGTTGGCGGAGAACACCACGGTGTCGTTCTCGGCGAGCTGGATGTGCTTGTGCTCCCGCACGGCCATGAGGCTGAGGGCCGAGAGGGGCTCGCCCTGAGACCCGGTGCAGACCACGATGACCTTGGCGCCAGGGTTCCTGCCCGCCTCGTCCACGGAGACCAGGACCCCCGGGGGCACGTCGAGGTACCCGAGTTCCGAGGCGATCTGGACGTTGCGCACCATGCTCCGGCCGATGAACGCCACGACGCGTCCGGTCTCCCGGGCGGCGTTCAGGATCTGCTGGATCCGGTGGATGTTGGAGGCGAAGCAGGCGATGACCACGCGGCCCGCGGCCCGGCGGACGACCTCCCTGACTGCGTCGCCGGCGGTGCGCTCCGACGGGAGGTGCCCGGGCACGAGGGCGTTCGTCGAGTCCGACAGCATGAGGTCGACGCCGTCGCGGCCCACCTCGCCGAACCCGGCGACGTCGGTCGCCTTGCCGTCGACGGGGGTCGGGTCGAGCTTCCAGTCCCCCATGTGCAGGATGTTGCCCGCCGGGGTCGTGATGACCATGCCGATCGAGTCCGGGATCGAGTGGGCCACCTGGAGGAAGCGGAGGCGGAAGGGGCCGAGCGACAGGCGGCCCGGCGCCTTGATCTCCCGCAGGCGGGCAGTGTCGAGCAGGTGGTGCTCCTCGAGCTTGCCCCTGAGCAGGCCGAGGGTCAGCTTCGTCCCGAAGATGGGGGGATTGACGTCCCGGAGCAGGTAGGGGATGCCGCCGATGTGGTCCTCGTGGCCGTGGGTCAGCACGAGGCCCACCACCTGCTTGTGGCGCTCCCGGACGTACGTGAAGTCCGGGAGGACCAGGTCGACGCCAAGCATCTCCTCGGTCGGGAACATGAGCCCGGTGTCCAGGATCAGGATCTTGTCGTCGTGCTCGAAGAGGGTCATGTTCCGGCCGATCTCGCCGACGCCCCCCAGGAAGACGACCCTCGTGCGCCCCGCCGGGGCAACCCGACCGGCGTTGCGCCCGGCCTTGCGGGAGCGTGCTTCGCCTTCGGCAGGATTCTTTGCCGGGTCCCCGGCCGGTTCCTTGGCCGGTTCCTGTGCTGGGATCTCGGCAGGACTCTCGGCAGGGTCCTTGGCCGGGTCCTTGGCCGGCGCCGCCGGATTGCCCCTGGGCGTCACCAGCTCATACCAAAGCTGCCGAACGCAGCGCCTCGCGGATCTTCGCCACCTCATCGGGGGTGGCGTCGAGCAGCGGGAGGCGGGGGGATCCGGCCGGGTGCCCGACCAGCTCCATCGCGGCCTTGACGGGGATCGGGTTGGCGGTGACGCTCATCGCGTCGTAAACGCCGAGCAGGCCGGCGTTGATCTCCTGGGCACCGCGGGGGTCGCCGGCCCAGAAGCGCTGCAGCATCTCGGCCATCCGCAGCCCCGCGACGTGCGAGGCCACCGAGATGACCCCGACAGCCCCCACCGCCAGCCAGGGGAGGGTGTCGGCGTCATTGCCGCAGTAGACCTCGAAGCCGTCGGGGGCCTGGGCCACCAGCCGGGCAGTTCCCTGGACATCGCCGGCCGCGTCCTTGACCCCGACGATGTTGGGGGTCCCGGCGAGGGCGAGCAGCGTGGCGTGGTCGATCTTGCGGCCGGTGCGGACCGGGATGTCGTAGAGGACGATGGGCAGCCCCGTCCCCCCGGCGACCGCCCGGAAGTGGGCGAGCAGGCCGGACTGCGGCGGGCGGTTGTAGTACGGGGTCACGACGAGGGCGGCGTGGCAACCCGCCTTCTCGGCCTCCTGGGTCAGCTCGATGGAGTGGGCGGTGTCGTTGGTGCCAGTGCCGGCGATCACGCTCCCCCGGTCCCCCACCGCCTCGACGACCGCGCGCCACAGGGCTGCCTTCTCCCGGTCGGTGAGGGTCGGGCCCTCGCCCGTGGTGCCGGAGACGACGAGGCCGTCGGACCCGTTGTCGAGGAGCCACGTTGCGATTTTCTGCGCGCCCCCCAACTCGACCCGGCCATCTGAGTCAAATGGGGTAACCATGGCGGTGATGAGACCGCCGAACTGTCCCTTCACGATCCGCTCCTTCCCCCGAGGCACCCGCCCCTGATGCCCAGTGGGGTTTTCGGCGAGCCTGCGGATTGTAACACTGGTTAACAACGGTGCTCAGGAACAACAGGGCCGAGTTTTGGCCCTTTCTTTGTCAGTGGTGCTTTTCAAACTTGTGATCATGAACGTCGCCAGACGACAACCAGTTTCACCAGATTCACCCGACCAGGCAATCGCCGGGGTGGCGGCGGCCCAGCACGGCGTCTTCACCTGGGACCAGGCCTGGCCCGTGGCATCACGCCAAGCATGTTGCGCCAACGGCCTACGTCGTTGCTCACCGAGCGTGGTCGAGCGTCGAGTTCTGGCCTCCGTCTCACGCCGACCGCCCTTTGCGGTGGGGCGGTGGAGAGGGCCGAGGATCTTCTTTGGGTGTTTAAGCCTCAATATCGTGCTTTTTCACCCAAAGAGGGTTTGCAGCGGCCCCGTCTCTCATCGCTACTCCCAAGGGGGCGGCGCAAACCAACCACTCAGCGTCACCGGTCCCTCGTTGCAGACGGGTGGACCATCCTGCGATTCACCGCGGATCGGATCCGGCACCGACCCCACGCGGTCCGGACGGCTATTCTGCGCACGGCAGAGCGACTTCAGCGACAGCAACGTAAAGGAGTGACCGGTGAAGAAGATCCTGATCCTGCTTGCGATCCTCGGTCTCGTCGGGGCCGGAGCGGCCGTGCTCAAAAGCCGAGGAGCGTCTGCAAGCCGATAGTCAACCCGGGGCGGTGCCGAATCTCCCGGACCGCCAGCAGCACCCCCGGCATGAAGGCGGTCCGGTCGGTGGTGTCGTGGCGGATGGTGAGCGTCTGGCCCGGCCCCCCGAAGATGACCTCCTGGTGGGCCACCAGGCCGGGGAGCCGCAGGCTGTGCACGTGCACGCCGCCGCGCTCCGCGCCCCGGGCGCACGGGAGCACCTCGACCGGTGACGCCGGGGTCGCGAGGGGCTCCGCGTGCGCCTCGGCCCGCCCGGCGAGGATCTGGTCCACCGTGGCCAGCGACGTCCCCGACGGCGAATCCCGCTTCGAGGCGTGGTGCAATTCGACGACCTCGGCATCGGGTAGCCACGCCGCCGCGATCCGGGCGACGTGCATCATGATCACGGCCCCGATGGCGAAGTTGGGGGCGAAGAAGACGTGGGACCCCGCCGCCTCGGCGAGCTCGCCCACCGACGTCAGGTCGTCCGGTGAGATCCCGGTCGTCCCGACGACGAGGTGGACCCCGTGGCCGACGCCCCAGCGGATGTTCTCGAGCGCCGAGGCGGCGACGGTGAAATCGACGGCGACCTCGGCCTGACCCTCGGTAAGGGCTTCCGGGTTGTCGGCGATCACCAGCGGCGAGCCCGGCAGGCCCGCCACCTCGGCCAGGTGCCGCCCGGCCAGCATCGGGTCGACCGCCGCCACGAGCTCAAGGTCGGGGGCGGCGGTGACGGCGCGGCACACCTCGGCCCCCATGCGGCCCCCTGCCCCGAAGACCCCGACCCGGATCATGGCCCGGAGCCTATACCGACACGCCTCCATCCCCTGGGCGCCCTGCCCGAGCCACACGCGCCGCACCGGGGGTCCAGGGGGGAGGAGCAGCCCGGCGGAGCGCAGCGGAGCCGGGTGAGCTGCCGATCCCCCCTGGGTCGTCGAACACTCCGCAGGCGTGGGCGACGACTGGAAAACAGGAGGGCTCTACCAGCCCGGCAGGTCTCCGTCGTTCACGGGGCCCACGACGGTGAGGACCCGGCCCTTTGGGCGGAACAGGTCGCCGGCGACCCGGGCGACGTCGGCGGTGCCGACGGCGTCCACCCGGGCCAGGAGTTCGTCGACCGTGAGGATCTCGCCTCGCACCAGCTCGGACTTGCCGAGGCGGCTCATGCGGTTGGCGGAGTCCTCGAGGGAGAGGATGAGCGACCCCCGGAGGTGGCCCTTCGCCCGCTCGACCTCGGCCTCGGTCGGGCCGCCGGCCTGGAGGTCGTCCAGGACGCCCTCGGCGATCTTCAGCACCTCGGTGGCGTTGCCGGGCATGGTCCCGGCGTAGACGCCGTACATGCCGGTCTCCTGGTACAGGTCCCGGTAGGAGTACACGGAATAGGCGAGGCCCCGCTGCTCCCGGATCTCCTGGAACAGCCGGGAGGACATGCCGCCGCCCAGCAGGATGTCGAGCACCTCCCAGGCAAAGCGGTCGGGATGCTCCCGGGAGTACCCGAGGCCCCCCAGCAGCAGGTGGACCTGCTCGGAGTCCTTCTCGACGACGTGCAGGCGCCGCGCGGCGTGCGCCTCCACGGGGCTGCGGCGGATCGCCGTGCGCTCGTCCGGGCCGAAGAGGGAGGAGATCCAGCCCGCGACGACGTCGTGGTCGATGCGGCCCGCCGCCGACACGACGA
>DASPZW010000057.1:0-4055 GCA_035636055.1 Actinomycetota bacterium | reverse complement strand
TTGTTGGCCGAAACCGTCCGGCCGCAGCGCACGGCGAAGACGGCGGAGGGCTGGGCGGCGTCGATGCTGTCCACGGTCACGAAGGCTGCGCCATCGGTGAAGGGCTGGGCGGCGCCGGGCGCGATGGTGACCCCGGCCGCGGGCGACTCGGGGGCCGCCGGGGATGTCGCCGCCGGCGTGGGTGTGGGTGCCGGCGGGGAGGCGTGCATGGCCGTCCCACGACCCGGCGTCGAGCAGGCGGCGCAGGGCAGCGTCAGGATCAGCAGAAGGAGCCGGCGGGAGCGCATCCGCCAGAGTCTCTCAGATGCTTATGATGCGCTCCGGCATGGCACGGCTCGCACTGGTCACCGGGGCCACCGGCTTCATGGCCCAACACCTGGTCCCCGACCTCATCGAAGAGGGATGGGAGGTGCGCGCCAGCGGCCGCAGGGCGAGGCCGGGATGGCTGCCCCCGGAGGTGGCCTACGAGGCGGCCGACCTCGCCGGGGAGCGTGCCCTCGAGGCCCTGTGCGACGGCGCCGACGCCGTGTTCCACCTCGCCGGGGCCACCAGTTCGCTCTCGTCCACGGAACAGATGCACGAGTCCAACGTCGTCGCAACCACGAACGTCGTGACCGCGGCCCGAGCCACCGGCATCGGGCGGTTCGTCCACATGGGGTCGACGTCCGTCTACGGGGAGGAGGTGCCCCTCCCGCAGCCGGTCCTCGAGTCGGTCGAGCCGCACCCCAGCCGCGGGTACGGCAAAGCGAAGTGGCTGGCCGAGGAGGCCGTGTGGAATGCGGCAGCCGAGGGGCTGGCGGCGGTGGTGCTCCGGCCGGTGTCGGTGTTCGGGCCGGGGGCGGTGAAGCTGCTGTCGAGCGCCATCCTCGACGTGGCGATCGAGCAGTACGCCGGGCGCGAGAGCATCCAGATAGAGGCGGCCCCCGTCGAGCTGCGGCTGGTCCATGTCGCCGATGTCACCGGCGCGGCCATGCACCTGGCGACGGCGGAGGGGGTCACGGGCCAGGCCTTCAACGTCGTGACCCCCTGGTACCCGACCAGCGTGGAGATGGCCGGCATGCTCGCCGCCCTCTTCGGGATGCCGGTCGAGGAGACGAACGAGCCGGGCCCCGGTCTCGACCTGGCGGGCCGCTGGAGCGCCTGGGAGGGCATGCGGCAGGACGGCATGGAGGGGGCGATCCTGTTCACCGAGGAGCGCTTCCGCTTCCTGAAGAAGGCCAACCTCAACAACCGCCTGAGCGTGGCGGCCCTGCTGGCCACGGGGTACGAGTTCTGGTACGGCAACGAGTCGGACCTCACGACCGGCGTGGCGGAGACCATCGACTGGTACCGGGCGCAGCGCTGGATCCTGTGACGCCGCCGATCCCTTCGACTGCCTCCTTGGGCGCGGTGATCTTCGACGTCGACGGCACCATCGCCGACACCGAGCGCCACGGCCACCGCGTGGCCTTCAACCTCGCGTTCGAGGACCTCGGGCTCCCCTACCGGTGGGGCGAGGAGGAGTACGGCACGCTGCTCGAGACGCCCGGCGGCGAGCACCGGCTCACGGGCTACCTGGCCACACAGGGCATCGGACCCGTGGAGCGGGCGTCGCTGGCCAAGGACCTGCACCGCCGGAAACAGGAGATCTTCCTCGACCTGATGCACCGGGGTGCGGCGCCCCTGCGGCCCGGCGTCGACCGCCTCCTCGACGAACTCGAGGCCGAGGGGATCCGCGTCGCGGTGGCGACCACCGCGGGGCGGAGCTGGGTGGGCGAACTGCTCACCACCCTGCTCGGGCCCCGGCGGGCCGAGCGCTTCGAGGCCGTCGTCACCGGGGAGGACGTCCGGGCCCGCAAGCCCGATCCGGAGGTGTACCTGCTCGCGCTCCACCGCCTCGGGTGCGCCGCCGCCTCGGCCCTCGCCATCGAGGACTCGGAGGTCGGCGTGGCGGCCGCCAAGGGGGCCGGGCTCGCCTGCCTTGCGGTGCGCAACGGCTACACCGTCTCCCACGACTTCGTGCATGCCGATCTCGTGGTGGAGGACATCGGGGGCCCCGGCGCGCCCGCGACGGTCGTCGCCAACCCGCACGGCATCGGCGTCGGGCCGGTGGTGGGGGTCCAGACCCTTCGCCGCCTGCTGGCGGCCGCCGTGCCCGCCGCCGGTTGAGGCGCCTCGCCAGCCTGGCCATGCTGTTCGCCCTCGTGGCCTCCGCATGCAGCAACGGCCCGGCCCCGCCGGTGCCGATGTCCGGGCGGGTCGTCGAGAAGGGGCGGTTTGACGAGACGGCCAGGGGGGTGGCCTTCACCGTCGCGATCGACTCCGCCGACGACTACTTCTCCCCCACGTACATCAAGGCGGCCCCTGGCGCGCAGGTGACGATCGACATCACGAACAGCGGCGGGATCGCCCACACGTTCACGATCGACGAACTCGGCATCGACAAGTCCTTCGGGAGGAAGGGCGACAAGGCCACGGTGCGGGTCGTTGCCCCAGCGGCAGGCAAGAGCCTCGTCTTCTACTGCAAGTACCACCGGGATGCGGGCATCCAGGGCGCCATCTACTCGGCGCCGTGAGACCTAGACGCCGGGGCGCGACGCTCCGACGAGGTCGCCGCGGCTCATCGAGCTGACCTGCACGAGTTCGCCGCTCTCGGGTGCGTGGACCATCATGCCGCCCCCGACGTACATCCCGACGTGGTGGATGGGCCGGCCGAAGAACACGAGGTCGCCGGGCTGGAGCTGGTCGACGCTGACGTGCTTGAAGGAGGCGTACTGGTCCGCCGCCGAGTGCGACATCTGCACCCCGGCCGCTCGCCATGCCGACATCGTGAGGCCCGAGCAGTCGAAGGTGTCCGGACCCGCCCCGGCCCAGACGTAGCGCTTCCCGATCTCGGACATCGCTGCCCGAAGGGCGAGGGCGGCCAAGCCGGACGAGGGGAGCGGCGGCAGCGGGCCCGCCGCCTGGGTCCCCGCCTTGACGGCCAGCGCGGCCCGAACCGTGGCAGCTCTGGCCTCGGCCGCCCGGGCGGCGGCGAGCCGGTTCTCGCTCGTGATCTGCCCCAGCAGCTTCTGCTCGGCGGCGAGGCGGTCGTTGAGGACGCTGCGCTGCTTGGCCAGGGAGTCGCTGATCGACTTCGCCTGTGCAAGTTCGTGGGCCAGGTCCGATGTGGCGAGCTTGGCCCGCTCGTTGGCGATCTGCAGCGAGGTCATGATCCCCGACTGCCAGTCGCTGACCTGGGAGATCAGCTCCATCTTCTTGTTGAAGTCGTCCAGGCTCGTCGAGGACAGGAAAGCGACGAGCAGGCTCGGGGCACCGGCCCGGTAGATCGCCGCCGCCTGGGCCGAGGCGACCTTCTGCAGCGCCAGGAAGTCGGCCTGCGCCTTGGCGCTCTGGCCCTTGGAGTCCTCGATCTGGCTCTGCACCTTCTGCAGGTGGATGGAGGCCTGGTTGTACTGCTCGTCGAGGTCCGAGATCTCGGCCGCCAGCTTGTCGATCTGGGCCTGGACGTCCTTCTGGGTCGCCGCGGGGGCGGGCATGGCGGGCAGGGCGACGACCAGCAACGGCAGGGCAGCAACGAGGAGAGCAACTGCCAGCAGAGGCCGGCTACGCCGACCCGGCCGGAGGCGTGAGATTCGCATGCGGCGCCATGCTACCGACATTTCCCAGCCTGAGCGAATCTTTCGAGCCCAAAAAGGCCAGATCGCCTGTTGCAGATGCACCGGAACGGCCGGATGGTCAAGGTGTGGTAAAAAAGTGTCGTTATACGTACCAAAACTTCCACACCTTTTCAGCATGGCACCTGGTGGTTGGGTAATGGCACGGATCAGGTTGGTCGAGGGGGACATCACGGTCCAGGAGGTGGACGTGATCGTCAATGCCGCCAACCGGACCCTGCTCGGTGGCGGCGGGGTCGACGGCGCCATCCACCGCCGGGGCGGGCCCCAGATCCTCGAGGAGTGCCGGGCGATCCGGGCCGAGCGCTTCCCCGACGGACTACCGACGGGGCAGGCGGTCGCCACGGGTGGAGGGGAGCTGCCGGCCACCCACGTCGTGCACGTGGTGGGGCCCGTGTT
>DASPZW010000056.1:0-2770 GCA_035636055.1 Actinomycetota bacterium | reverse complement strand
GATCTCGTAGCCGTCGACCCGCGTGGACCCGAAGGCCCGGGCGACGCCGGTCGGCCGCGCCAGGACCTTCTCCGCACCGAAGGTGGTCTCGACGGGGAGCAGCCCCAGTCCCGGGACCACGCCGACCCGGCACTCCACGTCGTCGGCGAGGGAGACGCCAAGCATCTGGTAACCGCCGCAGACACCGAGCAGGGGCTTCCCCAGCCGCGCCCGCTGGATCAGGGCCATGTCGAGGCCCTCCGCCCGGAGCCACGCCAGGTCCGATGCCGTGGCCTTGGTCCCCGGGAGCACGGCCAGGTCGGCGGCCCTCACCTCGGCTGCCGACTCGGTGAAGCGCACCTCCACGCCCGCCTCCGCGGCAAGGGGGTCGAAGTCCGTGAAGTTGCTGAGCCGGGGGAGGCGCACGACCGCCACGACCAGACGGTCGCTGCCGGGCCGGGCCGGCTTCGGTGTCCTTGGAGCCTCGACGGCCAGGGAGTCCTCGGCGTCGAGCTCGAGGCCCCGCACCCACGGTAGGACGCCGAGGACCCCCCGCCCCGTCCGCCGCTCCAACTCCGCGAGACCGGGGCGCAGGAGGGCCACGTCGCCGCGGAACTTGTTGATGACAAAGGCGCGGACGAGCCGCTGGTCGTCGGCATCGAGCAGCGCCAGCGATCCGAAGGCCGAGGCGAAGACCCCGCCTCGGTCGATGTCCCCCACGACGACGACCGGCAGCGAGGCCGCCTGGGCGAGTCCCAGGTTGGCCAGGTCCGATGCCCGGAGGTTGATCTCGGCGATGCCACCCGCTCCTTCGCACACAACGACGTCGAAGCGGCAGCGGAGGTCCTCCAGCGCCGCGAGGACCACGGGCATCAGTGTCGCCTTGAGGCCCTGGTAGGCGACGGCGTCGCAGCCGCCCTGGGGCTGCTCCGGCAGGGGCCTTCCCATGACGACCACCTGCGCCGAGCGCTCCCCCGTGGGCTTGAGCAGCACGGGGTTCATCGCCGCCTCGGGAGCCGTACCGGCGGCGGCCGCCTGGGCCGCGGTCGCCCTGCCGATCTCCCGGCCGTCGGCGGTGACCGCCGCATTGAGCGACATGTTCTGGGCCTTGAAGGGCGCCACCCGCACGCCCTGGCGACACAGCCACCGGCAGACGCCGGCGACGACCACGCTCTTCCCAGCGTCCGACGACGTTCCCGCCACCAGGATCGCGCCGCTCATGCCGTGGCCTTCGGGACAGTGGGGGGTCCAGGGGGGAGTAGCAGCTCATCCGGCTCCGCTACGCTCCGCCGGGCTGCTACTCCCCCCTGGGTCGTCGAACACTCCGAAAGGAGTGGGCGACGACTGGAAAAGAGATGGCCCAGGAGGAGGGCCGCTCCGGCGCAGACCGCCGTGGAGGCCCAGCCGGTCGCCCGGGACAGGATCACGGCCCTCCGGAGGTCGTCGGGGCCGGGTGGTCTGCCCTCGCCGAGGCGAGGCCGGTCCTCGACCCGGTCGCCATAGGCGTTGGTACCCCCCAGGCGGAGGCCCAGCGCGCCGGCGAAGGTCGCCTCAAGCCGGCCGGCGTTGGGACTGGGGTGCGCGGCGCCGTCCCGGCGCAGCACGGCCCAGGCCTGAGCACGGTCCCCGCCTGCCACCGGCGCGAGGAGGACCGCCAGCCCGGCGGCGAGCCGAGCGGCCGGCCAGGTCAACAGGTCATCGAGGCGCGCTGCGGCCCAACCGAACTGCTCGTAGCGAGGGTTGCGGTGGCCGACCATGGCGTCGAGGGTGTTTGCGGCCCGGTAGGCGGCCACGGCCCCGGGCCCGGCGACCGCGCCCCACAGCAGGGGGGCGGTCACCGCATCCGCGGTGTTCTCGGCCACGGACTCGACGCCGGCCCGGCACAGCTCGGCAGCGTCGAGGCTCGCCGGGTCCCTGCCCGCAAGGGCGGGCAGCAGGGCACGTGCCCGGGTGAGGTCTCCCGCCTCGACCGCCGCCGCCAGGTTCTCTGCCGCCCGCTCCAGCGACCGCCCTCCGAGGGCGGTCCACACGACAACGGATGCCACAAGCGCCCGGCCGAGCGGGTGCCTCCCCACCAGGCGCCCCACCAGGCGGCAGGCCAGGCTGACGCCGAGCCCCGCCGCCCCCACGAGCGCCAACGCGTAGAGGGCACCGGCACGGCGTTCCGGCCGCCACATCCGTTCCTCCACGGCACGGGAGAGGCGCCCGAACCCGGCGACCGGATGCCACCGCTGCGGGTCCCCGAGCGCGCGGTCGGCAAGCCAACCCGCCACAAGGGCCCCTGCAGATTCGGACACGGCCAACAGCCTACAGGCCGAGACAGACGTCCTGATTCCGGGCCAAAAGCGGCGCTCCACGGCCACCTTAGGGATTTTTAATAGCACGTTTTGTCCGTTGCAGTAGGCCGTCATTGAAACGGGCGATATGAGCGGCACGATCGAAGCGAGTTCCGTACTTGTGCATAGAGATGCTTAAGGGTCTCTCATCTTACGCATCCGCCAATAGGGTGAGACCAGTCCACGCACGTCATTCACCGATCTCACAGCTAATTATCAGCTTTGTCGCGGTCGGTTTCTCCGAGGGTGGCGGTAGGGTGATCGACGCTCCGGACTGCGGAGGAAAGGAACCCTCAATGCACGCCGTTCGACGTTGCCCACGCGGACGCTTGCCTACGTGGCTGAGCGCAACGACCGTGACCATCGCACTGTCGATCATGGGCCTGACCCAACTCCGCACCCCTGTCGCGCAGGCCGCGGGCGCCCCGGCCTTTGCCCACATCTTCACGATCGTG
>DASPZW010000055.1:0-3982 GCA_035636055.1 Actinomycetota bacterium | reverse complement strand
GACGTGGCGATCCCCTTCGAGGCCACCCGAACCCTGGCCCAGGGCGGCGTGGGGGTCTTCCCCCACAGCCTGGTCGTGGTCGACGAGGGCTCCTCGGTCGTGTTCATCGACCGCTACCACTCCGAGGACCTCGCCCTGCCCAGCCTCTCCAGCGCCGGTGTCGAGATCGTGGTTGGCCAGGGCTCCAACGTCACCTTCGTGTCGATCCAGGAATATGGGCGCGGGGTGTGGCACTTCGGCACCCAGCACGCCACCTGCGGGCGGGAAGCTTCGCTGCGCAGCCTGGTGGTCACCCTCGGAGGGGACTTCTCGAGGGCGCAGGTCGAGACGGTGCTCGGCGGCGAGCGCGGGGATGCGCAGATGCTCGGTGTCTACTTCGCCGAGGCAAACCAGCATTTCGACATGCGCACGCTGCAGGACCACGTGGCACCCCGCTGCACCTCGGACCTCCTCTACAAGGGGGCGCTGAAGGACAATTCGCACACGGTCTATTCGGGCCTCATCCGGGTGCAGCCGGGCGCCGAGAAGACCGACGCCTACCAGGCGAACCGCAACCTCGTCCTCTCCGACAATGCCAAGGCTGACTCTAAACCTGAGCTTGAGATCCTGAACAACGACGTCCGCTGCACCCACGGCTCGACCGTGGGCCAGGTGGACGAGGACCAGCTCTTCTACCTGGAGTCGCGCGGCATCCACCGCGCCGATGCCCAGCGCCTCATCGTCGAAGGATTCTTCGAGGACGTCATCAACCGCCTGTCGCTCGAGGAAGTCCGGGCCGCCCTCCACGAGGCCATCGCCCGGAAGCTGGGGGGCTGAGCCGTGGGCAGCGACGACTGGGTGCGGGTTGGGTCCGCGGGCGACGTGAAACCGGGGCAGGTGACGAGGGTGGTCGTGGGCAAGGACCCCGTCTGCCTCGGCAACGTCGACGGCGAGCTGCTGGCAATCAACGACATCTGCAGCCACGAGTACGTCGAGCTGCACGAGGGCTGGCTCGAGGGCGAGGAGGTCGAGTGCCCCCAGCACGGCTCGAAGTTCTCCATGCGCACCGGAGCGGTTCGCGGCCTGCCTGCCACCCGGCCGGTGCCTGCCTACGAGGTCAAGATCGAGGACGGCGACATCTACGTCCGTGGGCCGGTTGTGCCCCGTCCATGAAGTCACACGAAGGAGTGATGAGCAATGAGTGAGCCGATCCTGCTGATCGAGGACCTCCACGCGACGGTCGAAGGCAAGGAGATCCTGCGCGGGGTCGATCTCAAGATCCTGCCCGGGGAGATCCACGCCATCATGGGCCCGAACGGGTCGGGCAAGTCCACGCTGGCCAACGTGATGATGGGCAAGCCCGGCTACGAGCTGGCCCAGGGCCGCATCCTCTACAAGGGCGAGGACCTGAGCGACCTCACACCCGAGGAGCGTGCCCGCAAGGGCATCTTCCTAGCGTTCCAGAACCCTCTCGAGATCCCGGGCGTCTCCGTGGTCAACTTCCTGCGCACCGCGTACAACGCCAGCCGGCCCGACAGGACCCTGGGGGCCATGGAGTTCCGCAAGTACCTGCAGACCAAGATGGACATGCTGGGCGTCGGCAGCGAGCTCATCAACCGCTACGTCAACCAGGGCTTCTCCGGCGGCGAGCGCAAGCGGGCCGAGGTGCTGCAGATGGCGGTGCTCGACCCCGACCTGTCGATCCTGGACGAGACCGACACCGGGCTCGACATCGACGCCCTCCGGGAGGTCGCGGCCGGGGTGATGAAGGTCCACAACTCCGTACGCGGCATCCTCATCATCACCCACTACCAGCGGATCCTGAACTACATCGAGCCCACCTTCATCCACGTGCTGCTGGGCGGCAGGATCGTCCGGGACGGTGGCAAGGAGCTCGCGCTGGAGCTGGAAGCGAAGGGCTACGAGCAGTTCCGGGCCGACGCGGGCCTCTCGGACACCGAGCCCCTGACCGACGAGGCCCCGGCCTAGGGCCAGCCAGGGTTCCCCGGCGAGGTAGGACCGTTTTGTCAGCGATAGCGGCACTTTTCGGACCAACCTCCGCCGAAGCATCAGATGCGTTGCCGACTGATGCTATGATGCTTCCATGCGGACGACGATAACCCTCGACCCTGACGTCGAGGCACTCATCAAGGCGGCCATGGTCGAGCAGCACCTCACCTTCAAGGATGCGGTGAATCGCGCGATCCGGGCTGGACTGGCTCCGCCGAGCAGGGAGCCTTTTCGCCAGCGCACCTTCGATCTTGGCTTCCGTCCTGAGATCCCATACGACAAGGCCCTCCAACTCGCCGCGGCGGTCGAGGACCAGGAGCTGGCGCGCAAGATGGCGTTGGGCAAGTAGCAGTCGGTGGTCATCGTCGACGCGAACGTCCTGCTGTACGCCGTCAACGAGAGCTCGCCCCGCAATCGGGCGGCCAAGGCATGGATCGACGAGGCCCTTGCGGGCGACGAGCCTGTCGGCTTCGCCTGGGTCGTTCTTCTCGCTTTCGTGCGCCTGGCCACCCTCCCCGCTGTGTTCCCGAAGCCGCTTGGCGTCGACATCGCGCTCGCGTTGGTGGACGACTGGCTCTTGGCACGGGCCAGCGTCATCGTGCATCCCACCCCGCGGCATGCCGGGGTTCTCGGCGGCATCCTCACGGCCTCGGGCACCGCGGGCAACCTCGTCACCGACGCCCACCTCGCCGCCCTCGCCCTGGAGCACGGAGCACGACTCTGCACCTTCGACCGAGACTTCGCACGTTTCCCTGGGTTGCGCTCGTTCGCTCCCGCATGACGTTCGAATCGGGAGCCTCCTGGTAGGGTCTGAGGCATTCGCGTCCGTTCGAAGGCCGGGCGGACGGCGGCCCCGGCAGCGTGGCGTTCGCCACGAAGGTACCCGGCTCCATCCTGCCGATCGAGGTCGGCAACGGGATCGAGTACCTCATCCACCACCACGGCTACCTCTGCGGCACGTCCCAGATCGAGCTGTCGATCGCCTTCCAGCAGTCGCTGGGGGCGGGGCTCTTCGGCGGCGAGGGGTTCATCCTGCAGCGGGTCGGCGGATCTGGCATGGCATGGGTGGAACTCGACGGCGAGCTGGTCCAGTACACCCTGAACCCCTACCAGACCCTGCTGGTCCACCCGGGCCATGTCGGGATGCTGGACGCCGGCGTGAGCTTCGCCATCAGCCGGATCCCCGGCATCAGGAACATGATCTTCGGCGCCGACGGGGATCTTCCTCGTGGCCCTGACCGGGCCCGGACGGGTCTGGCTGCAGAGCCTGCCGCTGCCCAACCTCGCCCATGCCCTGACCCCCTACATGCCGCAGCCCTCCAATCCGCAGCAGCGAGGTCAGGGCGGCCTCCTCGGAGGCATTGCCGGCGGGATCTTCACCGGCAACGACTAGCCCGGCAGGCTCCGCTCGGCGAAGACCTGCGCTGCGGCAGCAACCCCGTTCAGCGCGGCCGGGAACCCGGCGAAGGCGACCATGAGCAGGATGGTCTCCACGACCTCGGCGGGCGTCCCACCGGCGTCGAGGAGGCGGTGGACGTGCCGGCACAGCTCCGCGCGGGTGGGCGTCCCGGCCGCGGTCAGCGCCGCCACGGCGGCGATCTCCCGGTCGATGGGGTCAAGGGTGTCGCCGGCGCCAGCGATCACCTCGTCGACCTCGGCCTGCGTGCAGCCGGTGTTGAGCGCGCCCTGCAGGTGGAAGCGCAGTTAGGGCTCGGCGTTGCCGAGGGCCGCCAGGGCCGCCACGGCGGCAAGCTCGCGCCGGCGCAGCGTCAGCGCCGGCCCCGCGTAGACCTCCCCGTAGACGAATTCGACAAGGTAGCGCCCGAGGGCTGGGGCGGCGGCCGTCAGGACGTCGAGGACCGCGGGCTGGTCCGACCCCGCAACCTGGCGGAGGATGGCCAGGCCCCGGTCGTACCGGTCGCCTCCGGTCGGGCCCCCCGTCAACCCATCTGGCCGGTGACGTAGGCCTTCGTCCGGAGGTCCATCGGCACCT
>DASPZW010000054.1:0-5947 GCA_035636055.1 Actinomycetota bacterium | reverse complement strand
AGCGAGCATGCCGGGAGCTGGCCCGCTACGCTCCCACCCGGGCGGACAAGATCGCCCTCATCGACAAGGCCAACGAGTACCGCCCCCTGACACTCACATGACATCGTCCCCACGCCGCAACAGAGCCTGCGCATGACCCCGGCCCTCGTGTGCCCCTCGTGCGGCGACCCGGTCGCCGAGGGGGACGAGTTCTGCGAGACCTGCGGCACCCGGCTGCACGCGCCGCCCCCGGAGGAGGGCACCTGCCCCAAGTGCGGAGCGCGGGCCGACCAGGCCGACCCCGACGGCTACTGCGGGCGCTGCGGCTACCGGCTTGCCCGGCCCAACGACCACGTCGAGGTCGAGGCGGGCACGATGGCCCTGGTGACCGACAAGGGATTGCGGCACCACCGCAACGAGGATGCCGGCGTCCTGCGGGCCGGGACCGGCTTCTCGGTGCTGGTCGTCTGCGACGGCGTGTCGACGACCGCCAACCCCGACCAGGCGTCCGAGGCCGCGGCGGGGGCCTTCGCCGACCTGGTCGAGGCGAGCCTGTCGGGCCACGATCCCTCACCGGAGGACGCGGCTGCTGCCCTGGTTGAGGCCGTCGCCGCCGCGCAGAAGGCCGTGCTGGGCGTGCCCCAGGAGGAACCGGGGGGCTACCCGCAGGCGCCATCGTCCACCCTGGCGGCCGCCGTCATCATCGGCGAGGAGATGGTGACGACCAACGTCGGCGACAGCCGGGCGTACTGGATCGATGCGACGGATGCCGGGGGCAGCCGCCAGCTCAGCAAGGACGACTCGATGGCCGAGGCGGCGATCGCCGCCGGCGAGAGCCCCGAGACGGCCTACGCCCGCAGGGACGCCCACACGATCACCCACTGGCTGGGGGCCGACGCCCCGGAGGCGACCCCCCGCACCCAGGCCAGCCTTGCCGCGGGGCCGGGCTTCCTGCTCGTCTGCTCCGATGGGCTGTGGAACTACTACGAGTCGCCCGAGTCCCTGCGGGAGTTGATCCTTGCGGGGAGTGCCGGCGTCAACGGCGAGACGACGCTGGAGACGGCCCGGCGCCTGGTGGAGGCAGCAATCGCGGCCGGGGGCCACGACAACATCACGGTCGCGCTGACGGCGCTGGGGCCGCAGGCCGCTCCCGTTCCGGCTCCGGCTCCGGCTCCCGAGGAGGCTCCGGCTCCCAAGGAGGCTCCGGCTCCCGAGGTGCCCCCGGGGGAGGCTCCGGCTCCCGAGGAGGCTCCCGCTCCCAAGGGGATTCCGGCTCCCTCCGGGAAAGAAACGTTGCCGGGCGAGGCAGCCGTCGAGGCACCGCCGGAGACCCCCGCCGGCGTGACGGCGGAGGCTGCCGCCGTCCAACCCATTCCGGAGCCTTCCGAGCCCTCCACAGACCCCCGCCCTCAGCCGTCCGAGACCGAGACCAAGGAGTAGCGACATGCCGGACTTCCACCTCGAGTGCTTCCAGAACGAGTACCTCGCCGAGGGCGCCAGGGAGGTCAACGCCGTGGTCACGATCACGGCCTCCGGGGGCGGGACGGCCGGCACGGACGGAGCCGGCGACGCGTCGGGCGGCGGCAGCGTGGAGGTCATCGTCATCGACACCTCGGGCTCGATGGGCGGGGCCAAGATCCGGGCCGCCCGGGAGGCAACCGGGGCGGCGGTCGCCGCTATCAAGGACGGCGTCCGGTTCGCCGTCATCTCCGGCGACAACACGGCCCACGTCCTTTACCCACCCAACGGCGGCCTTGCCACCGCATCGACGCAGACCCGGTTCGAGGCCCAGCGGGCCACCGACCGGCTGCAGGCCAGCGGCGGCACCGCCATCGGCTCGTGGCTCAGCCTCATCACGAGCATCGTGCAGTCCGAACCCGGCATCAAGCACGTCATCCTGCTGACCGATGGCAAGGACGAGCACGAGTCGCCGGAGACGCTACAGGCCGCCATCGAGGGGGCGAAAGGGATCTTCCAGTGCGACTGCCGTGGCGTCGGGACAGACTGGGTCGTCTCCGAGCTGCGCAAGATCGCCACGGGCCTGCTCGGCACGGTCGATATCGTGGCCGATCCCGCAGGCCTCGCCGCGGACTTCGAGGCGATGATGACCCAGGCGATGGGCAAATCGCTCGCCGACGTCAACATCCGCCTGTGGACGCCGCAGGGGGCGAGCATCAGTTTCGTGAAACAGGTGGCCCCCGACCTCCTCGACCTCACCGACCGCCGCGTGACCCTCAACCCGCTGTCCGGCGACTACCCCACCGGGGCATGGGGCGACGAGTCGCGCGACTATCACTTCGCCGTGGCGGTCAACCCGGGCAATGTCGGCGACGAGATGCTCGCCGCGCGGGTGTCCCTGGTGGTCAACGGTCAGGTGGCAGGGCAGGCGCTCGTCAAGGCAGTCTGGACGGACGACACCGCCCTCTCCACGAAGATCAACAGGCAGGTTGCGCACTACACCGGTCAGGCGGAGCTGGCGGACGCCATCGCTGAGGGCCTCGAGGCCAGGAAGCAGGGGGACATGGAAACGGCGACAACGAAGCTGGGGCGGGCGGTCCAGCTGGCCGCACAATCGGGGAACACCGACACGGCCAAACTGCTGGCGAAGGTGGTGGACGTGGAGGACCCGGTCACGGGCAAGGTCAGGATGAAATCCAAGGTCGACGACGCCGACGAGATGACCTTGGACACCCGCTCGACGAAGACCGTACGGGTGGCACGCTGATGGCCGAGGCGATCTGCCCCAACGGGCACCTGTCAGACACCGCCGACTACTGCGACCAGTGTGGTGCCAAGATCGGCGGCGACCCCAGCGCCCCGGTAGCACCGGCCCCCGAAACGCCGGCCCCGCCGGCCGCCGGCACCCCCGCCGGACCGACCAAGCCATGCCCGGCCTGCGGGGCACCCAACGCCGAGGGCGACAAGTTCTGCGAAGCCTGTGGCTACGACATGACGCTTGGCGCACCGGGCGTGCCTGCGCCGTCGCCCGCAGCGGAGACCGCGCCGGCCGCCCCTGCTCCCGGCGAAACCCCGCCCGAAGCTGCGGCGGCACCGGCCGGTGAGCCCGCAGCGCCAGCCGCCATGGCCTCGCCGTTCTCGACCCCCCAGGTGGCGTCGGGGAGGGCGTTCGCTCCGGCAGCCTGGCAGGCGGTCGTGGTGGCCGACCGTGACTACTACGACCGCATGCAGGCCGAGGAGATCCCGTTCCCGGCGGTCTACCCCGACCGGGTCTTCACCCTGACCACCTCACGGTCGGTCATCGGCCGGCGCAGCACATCTCGGGGGATCAACCCCGAGATCGACCTGTCGGGCGCCCCCGAGGATCCGGGCGTGTCCCACATGCATGCGGTGCTGGTGGGAAGCCCCGAGGGCGGATGGACGATCATCGACCCCGGCTCCGCCAACGGGACGTTCCTGAACGAGAGCAGCGACCCCATCCCCAACAACCTGGCGGTCCCGGTCGCCGATGGCGACCGCATCCACATGGGGGCGTGGACGACCCTGACCCTGCACAAGTCCTGAGCCGGGCATGGGGCGGACGCTGGCCCCCATCAGCTGCTCCCGCTTCAAGGATTCCGGAGCGGCGGAGAGTACGAACAGCTTGCCAATCTCGTGTGGGAACGACTGGAGGGCCACGTCGACCCAGGCGTCCTGAGCGCCCTCTACGAGACGCTGGGGGAGGATAGGCGAAGATGACAACGGAGACCATTGAGACGCCCCGCCGCATGGGCAGCAGAGAGCAGGCACGTTCATTTCTCGCGACGTTGCCCATCGACCTGAGCGATTCGGAGATCCACATCGACTGCGCTCAGCTCGAAGCCAGTGCCCCATCCTTCATCGACGAGATGGTCAAGATCCTCCTGGTCGAGCGGTCGGCTGCCAAGGTTCGGCTCCTCAGGGCGCCGCCCCGCACCCGCGAGTACGCCGAGCGGTCCGCTCGTAACCGTGGAGTCGATGCACGGTTCTTCGCCGTCGACTGAGCAGCTTCTTGCGGACCAGCTGGTCCGGCTTTTCTCCGGGGGCCGGTTGTGTTTCCGTCAAAAGGCTTGCTATGCAGACTGTCTGACGGAAACTTGCGGGGGGACGGCTCCTCAGTCCCTGTGGGCGGCGGGCGGTGGGGCGGGGGCGGGGCCGAGGCTCGGCGCCAGCCAGCGGTTGTAGAGGGCCGTCCAGGTGCCATCGGCCCGCATCCGGTCGAGGACGCCGTTCACGAAACGCGTGAACTCGGGGTGGTTGAGGCCGATGCCGAGGCCGTAGGGCTGCGGGGAGAACCCGTTGCCGACGATGAGGGCATAGGGGTCCTGGGCCTTGAGCCCCGCCAGGATGGCGTCGTCGGTGGAGATGGCGTCGACCTCGCCGTTCTGGAAAGCCACGAGGCAGTCGGTGAAGTCGGCCACGGCCACGGGGATCGGCTTCGAGGCGGCCTGGGCGATGTTCTGGATCGACGTGCTGCCCGTCGTGGCGCAGACCTTCTTGCCGCCCAGGTCCTGGATCCCCTTCGCCGGCGAGTCCTTCCGGACGAGCACACGTTGGTTCGCCGCGAAGTACACGGTGGAGAAATCGACCTGCGTGCGGCGGTCGCAGGTGATCGTGAAGGTTCGCCCGACGATGTCCACCGATCCGTCCTGGAGCCTGGGGATGCGCTCGGCCGTGGTGATCGCCCGGAACTCGAACCTGCTCGGGTTCGTGTCGCCGAAGATCGCCTGGGCGATCTGGTGCAGCACGTCGATGTCGAAGCCTTCGATCTGGCCGTCCAGGGGATTGAGGAACCCGAAGAGCAGCGTGTCCGACGAGACCCCGGCAACGAGGCGCCCGCGGTCTTGGATCGTGCGCATGTACGTGCCGGCCGGCATCTGACCGGGGGCGGGAAGGGCTGGCGGTGGCCGGAGGCTCGCCACCGGGTTGGCGCACGTTGCTGCGGCGGGAGCGGGCGTCGCCTGGGCGGCGACCCCAGCGACCCCCTCAGCCCCCACGGCCCCCCCGGGGGCCGTGCCCGAACTCGTCCGGGTGGATGTGGTGCACGCTCCCAGCAGGGCCCCCAGGAGGACCAGGAGGCAGGCAGCGACGATCGCCGTGATGGCGCGCGGCTTCACCGGTACTCCCGGATCCGCTGCTCGAAGCCGTAGAGCACGAGGGCCGCCACCAGCAGGAAGCCGATGCTGGTGCCGATCGCCACGCCCGCAAGGCGCCGGCCGGCGCTGCGGATGCGGCTGTCGAACTGCCCCTGGGTGAGGACGCCGGTCTGCTGGAGGGCGGCGTCGAGACGATCGAAGGCGTCGTTGGACGAGCCGCTCCCGGTCGCCAGCGCCATGGTGATCGCCTGCGGCGAGGAACCGGTCGTGTCGAGGGTGTGGATCTTGTCGTGGACGGCGAGGTATGCCGACAGCGCCTGCCCTGCGGCGGTGACCTGCGCCTGCTCGTCTGAGGTGCTGGCATGCCGGCTGGCCTGCCTGAGCAGGCCCGCTCCGGTGGCCGGGTTGCCGAGCCGGGCAACCGCGGCGTCGAAGTCCCTGTACTGGCCTGCCCCGTTGCCGCGGGCGATGAGGGCGAAGCTCTCGTCGCTCTTCGCCAGGAAGGCGGTCACTCTGGCCTGCGCCACCACGTTCAGCGCATCGCCCCGGTCCCGGGCGGCACTGACCTGGTTGCCCTCGCCGATCAGGGAGAACAGCGTCCAGCCGATCAGCACGACGGCCAGGCCGGTTGCAGCGACGAGGCCGACGTTGAGGACCCGGTTGGTCCGCCGGCGCAGGAAGACCTGGGCGGCCACCAACGCGACGAGGAGCACGACAGCGACGGCGGCGACACCCACGGTTGCGACGCTGCTGGAGGCTGCCCCGTAGCCGGAGTTCAGCCGGAGGAGGGACTCCTGGTGGAGGGTCTCGGCGGTCGGGATCACGGTGCCGGATACGAGGGTGTTCGCCCTGCGAAGATAGCCGGCGCCCACGGGGAATCCCTGACGGTTGTTGGC
>DASPZW010000053.1:0-5300 GCA_035636055.1 Actinomycetota bacterium | reverse complement strand
GAGGACGACCCGGCCGAGGGCCCGACCCGGTGGTGGAAGGTGTTCGAGGAGCGGGAGTTCCCCGTGCGGATCCTCATCGAGAACACCGCCGGCGGCGACAACGCGGTCGCCCGCTACGTCGACCAGCTCGACGCCCTCTGGCAGCGCATCGCAGAGTTCCCCGTCGGGTTCTGCTTCGACACGTGCCATGCGCATGCGGCGGGGGAGGAGCTCGGCGACGTCGTCGAGCGGGTCCTCAAGGTCACGGGCAAGATCGACCTCCTGCACTGCAACAGCTCCCGGGACGCGCCGGGGACCGGGGCCGACCGGCACGCCAACGTGGCATCCGGCCAGATGGACCCGGACGTCATCCGGGACATGGTCACGGCATCCCTCGCGCCGGTGGTGATCTTCGAGACGCCGTGGCCGGGCATCGCCGAGGATCTTGCCTGGTTGCGGGCAACCCTGTAATCCCGACAATCACAATTGCTGCCTGTTCGAGAGCAATCCCCTGGGTATGCTCATTGGACAATGGGGGTGTCTGTGGTGGAGGTGGAGCGGAAGCTGCCCGTCAGCCCAGATGCAGCCCGCGAGGCGCGGCGGGTGCTGGGACCGCTGGCGGAGCATCTCGAACGGCAGGAGTTCGACGATCTTCGGCTGCTGGTCACCGAGCTCGTGACGAACAGCCTCCGCCACGCTGGTCTGGGCCCGGGGGATGCCATCGAACTGGCGGTGCGGGTGGACGCTGCGAGCGTCCGGGTGGAGGTGCGCGACTCGGGAAAGGGCTTCGATCTCCCCCCGGTGCGAGGCAACCACAGCGACGCCGAGGGGTGGGGCCTCCACCTCCTCGGCCGGATCGCAGACCGGTGGGGCGTCGAGCGCGAGCCCGCAACCTGCGTGTGGTTCGAGATCGACATTGAGATTCAGTGACGCCGCCTCCCCGAATAGCCCAGCGGGCGAGCTTTGGCGGTAAGCTGCCGACCGAAGGGTCCAGGTAAGAACGAAGGGTCCAGGTAGGAACTAGCCATCGTGACGGCGACGTTGACGTCGCCCACCTCATTCGCTCGAACAGAGGGGACACCATGCTCGCTGAACGCCGCCCCTCCCGGCGCATTCGCCTCGGCACCGTCGACATCGGTGACGGTGCCGCCATCTCGATTCAGTCGATGACCATCACCAAGACCGAGGACATCGGCGCCACGCTCATCCAGATCCACGCCCTCGCCACGCAGGGCGCCGACATCGTCCGGGTGGCTGTGCCCCACGAGGCCGACGCCAAGGCCCTGCCGATGATCGTGGCGCGGGCGGGGGTCCCGATCGTCGCCGATATCCACTTCTCGTACCGGCTTGCCCTCTTGGCCCTCGAGGCCGGCGTCCAGGGACTCAGGCTCAACCCCGGCAACATCCGTGACGACGGCCAGATCCGCACGGTGGTGCGGGAGGCGGCCGACCGCCACGTCCCGATCCGGGTCGGCGCCAACGCCGGCTCGCTGGACCGAGCCCTCGTCGCCCGCCACGGCGGGCCCACGCCCGAGGCGCTGGTGGAGAGCGCGCTTGGTGAGGTCCGGATCCTCGAGGACGAAGGCTTCACGGACATCAAGATCTCGGTGAAGCACCAGAACGTCGCCCAAATGATCGCCGCCTACCGCTTGCTCGCCAAGGCCACGGACTACCCGCTCCACCTCGGCGTGACCGAGGCGGGGCCGCCACCGACCGGGCTGATCAAGTCCGCCATCGGCATCGGGACGCTCCTGGCCGAGGGCATCGGCGACACCATGCGGGTGTCGCTCACGGCCGACCCGGTCGAGGAGGTCAAGGCCGCCAAGCACATCCTGCAGAGCCTGGGCATCCGGCGCAGCACCTTCGACCTGGTCGCCTGCCCCTCCTGCGGCCGCGCCGAGCTCGACGTCGTGGCCCTCACCAAGCAGGTCATGGGACGGCTGGAGGAGCTGAAGCTGCCGCCCGTGCAGATCGCCGTGATGGGCTGCGAGGTGAACGGCCCCGGTGAGGCGCGTGACGCCGACGTCGGCATCGCCGCAGGTCCTGGGCGAGGCCTGCTGTTCTCCCGGGGCCGCCAGATCGGATGGGTGCCGGCCGACCGGATGGTCGACGCCCTGCTCGAGGAGGCGGTGAAGGTGGCCACCGCCAAGGCCCAGGCGGAGGCCGAAGCGGGGGTCCAATCGGGGGTCCAGGGGCAGGCCCCAGCGGGGCCTCAGGGCGGGGCTCACGGTGAGGCCCTCGAGGAGGACCTCACCCGAGATTTGACAGCTGTAGCAGACCCGATCTAGATTGAGCGGCCGCTCAAACCCACCGCCGGGTGGCACGGTGCTCTGGGCGATACTCGACAGACCAGGATGGACGATGTGATGGCGCGGAAACTACTCATCGCGGCCCCCCGCGGCTGGTGCGCGGGCGTCGAGCGCGCGGTCGAGATCGTTGAGCGCACGCTGGTCCGCCACGGCCCTCCCGTCTACGTCCGCAAGCAGATCGTCCACAACCTGCACGTGGTACGCGGCCTGGAGGAGAAGGGGGCGGTCTTCGTCGAGAGCGAGGACGACGTCCCCGAGGGGGCGGTCTGCGTCCTCTCGGCGCACGGGGTGTCCCCGGCGGTGCACGAGAACGCCGGGCGGCGCCACCTGCAGGTCGTCGACGCCACCTGCCCACTGGTGACCAAGGTCCACGTGGAGGCCCAGCGCTTCGCCAAGGGCGGCCGCACGATCTTTCTCATCGGCCACAACGGCCACGAGGAGATCGAGGGCACGGCGGGGGAGGCTCCCGACCAGGTCGTGGTCATCGGGGGCCCGGGCGACGTCGAGCGTGCCGTCGCCGCCAACCCCGACCGGGTCGCCTACCTGACCCAGACCACGCTGGCGGTCGACGAAACCGTCGAGATGATCAAGGCGCTCCGGGAGCGCTTCCCCGCGATCGTGGGCCCGAAGCACGACGACATCTGCTACGCCAGCTCGAACCGCCAGGAGGCCGTCAAGGCCCTGGCAGCCCGCAGCGATCTGGTGTTCATCGTCGGGTCGGAGAACTCCTCGAACTCCAACCGCCTCGTCGAGGTGGCCCGGGAGGTCGGCACCGCGTCCTATCTGATTCCCGACGAGACGTCGATCGACCCGGCGTGGATCGGGGAGGCCGAGGTCGTCGGTGTCTCCTCGGGCGCGTCCACCCCCGACGTGCTGGTCGAACGGGTCGTCGCCTACCTCGCGGAGCGAGGCTACGCCGACGTCGAGGAGGTCAGGGTCGCCACCGAGGACGTGCACTTCCCCCTTCCGGCAGGGCTCGACTGATGGAGCCACTGTCGCGTGACGAGGTTGCCGAGGTCCTTGAGATCGTTGCAGGGGACCTCGACCGTGTCGAGACCATGCTGCTCGAGGCATCGACGGCCGGCACCCCGTTCCTGACGGAGAGCGCCAGCTACCTGACGAAGGCCGGCGGCAAGCGGTTGCGCCCCGCGCTGGTGGCCCTATCGGCCCGCCTGTGGTCGGATTGCGGCCCCCGGGCGGAGGCCACGGGCGCCGCCATCGAACTCACCCACCTCGCCACCCTCTACCACGACGACGTGATCGACGAGGCGGACACCCGCCGGGGCGTGCCGAGCGCCAACGGCAAGTGGGGGAACATCGTGGCGATCCTCGTCGGGGACTTCCTCTTCGCCAAGGCGTCGAGCATCGCCGCCGACGTCGGCGGGGAGGTGCCCAGGGTGCTCGCCGACGCCATCGCCCGGGTCGTGCAGGGCCAGGTCCGTGAGCTCGAGCACCTGTACGACTGCCGCCGGACCATCGAGCACTACCAGGCCACGGTGGACGACAAGACCGGTGCGCTGCTGGAGGCGTCCTCGCGCCTCGGGGCCGTGCTCGCGGGATGCCCGGCCGATCAGGTGGAGCCGATGCGCCGGTTCGGGGCCGCCTTCGGCATGGCGTTCCAGATCGCCGACGACCTGCTCGACCTCTCCGCGACGCAGGAGGATCTCGGCAAGCCGCCGGGGACCGACCTGCGGGACGGGGTCTACACGCTGCCCCTGCTGTATGCCGTGGAGGCCGACCCCTCGCTGGCCGACCAGCTCGGCACGCCCCAGCCCGACGTCGACCTGATCCGGCAGACGGTCGTGCGCACCGGGGCATTCGAGCGGGCGCTCGGGGAGGCCGCCGACCACGTCGACCAGGCGCTCGCCTGCCTCGATGGCACCCCGGAGGGACCTGCAAGGGAATCATTGGAGCGGCTCACCCGGCTCATCATCGATCGGGTCCCGGTTCTCGAGTGAGGCGGGAAGCAAGCGGCTCGGCCGCCCAGTTGGAACGACTCACCGGAGCCACAGTCCCCGCCCACCTCGCAGTCATCCCTGACGGGAACCGGCGCTGGGCCTGGCAGCGGGGCGTACCCACCATCGAGGGCCACCGCCAGGGCTTCGAGGTGGCCCGGCGGCTTGCCCGGTTCTGCCGCCGTGCCGGCATCCACACCGTGACGATGTGGGCCTTCTCGACCGAGAACTGGAAGCGGTCGCCCGAGGAGGTCACCGCCCTCTTCGCCCTCTACGAGACCTGGATCCTCGACCTCCTGCCGGAGGCGGTCGAGGAGGAGGTGCGGGTCCTGCACATCGGCCGGCGGGACGGCCCGCCGCACAGGATGGAGGAGGCTGCCGCACGGGCGGGCTACCCCGAGGGCATGCCGGCATCCCTGGTCGCCGCCATCGACAAGATCCAGGACGAGACCGCCGGCTTCGACCGCAACATCATCAGCCTGGCGATCAACTACGGCGGCGCCGACGAGCTGCACCGTGCGCTGGAGCGTCTCGTGGCCCGCGCACGCGAGACCGGCGTCGAGCCGGGGACGCTCGACGTGGCGGACTTCCTCGACACCGAGGGCCAGCCCCACCCGAACCCCGACATCGTCTGGCGGACCTCCGGCGAGTACCGGTCGTCGGGCTTCCTGCCGCTGCAGGCCGCCTACGCCGAGCTGGTGTTCACGACGAAGTACTGCCCGGACATCGACGAGAGTGACGTGGTCGAGGCCATCCTCGAGTACTCGGCCCGCGTCCGCCGCTTCGGCGGCTGACGCCAGCGGCCGTGAGGCGGAAACGTTCTTTGTCCCCCAAGCGGTGTTGCAACGCCCGATTAGGGCCAAAGAACGCCCCGGGGGTTGACGCCGCCCCCGTCTCCTGGATCCCTAGAGGATGGGGGCCATCCCGATGACGGGCTTGTTGAGGGTGATCGACCCCGTCGAGCCGAAGAACTGGGCGTCGGGGAAGGAGAAGACCCCCCCGTCGGTCGCCACCATCCAGTAGCCGTTGCCGGTGGGCGTCGCCGCCATCCCGACGA
>DASPZW010000052.1:0-8651 GCA_035636055.1 Actinomycetota bacterium | reverse complement strand
AGGATCGGCGGGCTCCCGGCCGACGCCGTGACGACCGACGTGCCGGTCACGGCGGCACCGAAGGAGAAGCTGGCGTTCCCCCCGGACGTGGCCGCGGTGCCCTGGGTGTTGCCGACCCCCGATACCGTGAAGTCGACGTTGGTGTTGTCGCCCACCGGGATACCGCCCGAGTCGGTGACGGCCGCCACCACGCTGGCTGTGCCATTGACCGGGGCGATCCCGGAGGTCGCCCCGCCGATGTTGAGCGCTACCTGGTTCGGGGGTCCCGCCCAGTCGGCGGTCGCGCTGGCCGTGACGACGGACGATCCGGCCCCCGGCGTCGACGCGACGACCGTGGACTTGCCGGTGGAGGACGAGGCGAAGGAGAACCCGGCATTCCCGGAGGCGTCCGTCGTCGCCGCCCCGGACGTGGCTCCCGGCCCCGTCACGCTGAAGCCGACGGCGCTGCCGACGACGGGTTTGCCCTGGCGGTCGACCACGGTCGCCGTGACGGCGGCGGGCGGGCCGCCAGCGGTGTTGAAGGAGATGAGCGGTGACATGAAGATGGCCGCCGGGATGCCTTGCCAGGTCACGCTGGTGGTCTTGCCCGGGTCGGCGGCGTCCACGCGGGCAATGATCGTGTCCTTGCCCGACAACGTGCCGACGTAGCTCGTCCTGCACGTTGACCCTCCGCCCAGCGTGCCGGGGGTCACGGTGCACTGCGGGATGGTGGTGCCGGCGTTCGGGCTGTCCTGGGTGATGCCGAACGACACGGGCACCGGTTGGTCGAGGAGGATGATCAGCGAGGGGCTGATGGTCACGGTGAGCTGCGTGGACTGCCCGACCGTGAGGGCCGCCGGGGCGGCCGTGAGCGCGCTGACGGTGTGGGTGGCCGCCTCGGCCGGGGTTGGACCCCCGAGCGCGGTGGCCACCGCCGTGCACAGGAAGATGACTGGGATGGAGATGAGGCGCCTGGTGCGGATGACGTCTGCCCAGCTGTGAAGCACGCCCTTTACTCCTTTAACGCCCAGGTGGCGCTCGGTGATCGCCACCATAATCGCGCCGCTGGGGAGTCCGCAACGGTGGTCAACACCGGCCCGCCCCGGTGCAGCCCAGTGTCGGGTCCAGGGCCGTGAGCAAAGGGGCTATCATTTTCGAGCGGCCCCCTTAGCTCAGTCGGCAGAGCACGGCCATGGTAAGGCCGGTGTCCGCGGTTCGATTCCGCGAGGGGGCTCGGGTTCTGGCGCGGCTATTGCGGCATTTCGAGGGATTCGGGAGGCGGTCAAGGCACGCGGCACCCCGACTGTTGGTAGCATCTGGCGGCGTAGCTCAGTGGCAGAGCAAGCGGCTCATAATCGCTGTGTCGGCGGTTCGAATCCGCCCGCCGCTACCTCAGGGCGTGATCCGGCCGGGGGTGGCTCGCCCCAGGTCGGAGCAGGTAGGTTTTTATCACTTGAGAAGTGCCGGGAGGTAGCGATGGCGAAGAAGAAGTTCGAGCGCAACAAGCCCCACGTCAATATCGGGACCATCGGTCACATCGACCATGGCAAGACCACGCTCACGGCGGCCATCACCAAGGTGCTGTCCACGAAGGGCATGGCCGACTTCACCCCATTTGACCAGATCGACAAGGCCCCGGAGGAGAAGGCGAGAGGCATCACCATCGCCATCGCCCACGTCGAGTACCAGACGGAGAACCGTCACTACGCGCACGTGGACTGCCCCGGTCACGCCGACTACATCAAGAACATGATCACGGGCGCCGCCCAGATGGACGGCGCGATCCTCGTCGTCTCCGCGGCCGACGGCCCCATGCCCCAGACCCGTGAGCACGTCCTGCTCGCCCGCCAGGTCGGCGTGCCCTACATCGTCGTCGCCATGAACAAGGTGGACATGGTGGACGACCCCGAGATCCTCGACCTGGTCGAGCTCGAGGTGCGGGAGCTGCTCTCGTCCTACGAGTTCCCCGGCGACGACATCCCGGTGGTGCGCGTCTCGGCCCTCAAGGCCCTCCAGGGCGACGCCGAGGCGGAGAAGGGCATCCTCGAGCTCCTCGAGGCCTGCGACACCTACATCCCCGAGCCCGTCCGTGACGTCGACAAGCCGTTCCTGATGCCGATCGAGGACGTGTTCACGATCACCGGCCGCGGCACCGTCGTCACCGGTCGTGTCGAGCGCGGCAAGGTCAAGGTCTCCGAGGAGGTCGAGATCGTCGGGATCCACGCCCAGACCCGCAAGACCGTCGCCACCGGCATCGAGATGTTCCGCAAGCTGCTGGACGAGGGCCGGGCCGGCGACAACGTCGGCGTCCTGCTCCGTGGCGTCGACAAGGAGTCGGTCGAGCGCGGCCAGGTCCTGGCCAAGCCGGGGTCGATCACCCCGCACACCGTCTTCGACGGCCAGGTCTACGTGCTGTCCAAGGACGAGGGCGGTCGCCACACCCCGTTCTTCAACAACTACCGCCCCCAGTTCTATTTCCGCACGACGGACGTGACCGGTTCGGTCCAGCTTCCCGAGGGGACCGAGATGGTCATGCCGGGGGACAACACCGTCATGCACGTCGAGCTGATCCAGCCCATCGCCATGGAGGAAGGTCTCCGCTTTGCCATCCGTGAGGGCGGCAGGACCGTCGGCGCCGGTCGGGTCACCAAGATCCACAAGTAGGCCTTTCCTCTCTAGGAGTTTGAAGTGTCCTCAACCGATAAGCGTCCCCATGTCATCCTGGCCTGCTCGGAGTGCAAGCGGCGCAACTACATCACGACCAAGAACCGCCAGAAACAGCAGGGCCGCATCGAGATGAAGAAGTACTGCCGTTGGTGCCGCCTGCACCGGGTCCACCGGGAGACCAGGTAACCAGCCGACTGTGGGACGCCTGGATGACCGCGTGGCTGTCGTCACCGGCGCGGGCCGGGGCATCGGCGCGGCAACCGCGAAGCTGCTCGCAGCCGAGGGCGCCTCGGTGGTCGTCAACGACGTGGACCCCGAGCCTGCCGAGGCGGTGGTCGCCGAGATCACTGCCGACGGTGGGACCGCTGGGCTGAGCCTCGACAACGCCGTCGCCATGGACGGCGCCGCGGCGCTGGTTGCCGGGGCGGTGGAGGGCTTCGGCAAGCTCGACATCCTCGTGAACAACGCCGGCATCACGCGGGACAAGATGTTCCACACGATGACCGAGGACATCTGGAACTTCGTCCTCGACGTCAACCTGCGGACGGCCTTCAACGCCACCCGGGCGGCCGTCGAACACATGCGGGGGGCGGCCAAGGCCGAGATCGCCGCCGGCGGCGCCCCGGCCTACCACCGCAAGATCACCTTCACGTCCTCCACCGCAGGCCTGCAGGGCAACGCGGGCCAGTCCAACTACGCCACCGCCAAGATGGGGCTGATCGGGCTCACCCGGACGCTGTCCGCCGAGTTCGGTCCGTTCCACATCAACGTCAACGCCGTGGCCCCGGGCTTCATCGAGACCCGCCTGACCGCCGCCAAGGAGCAGTCCACCGACCCGGACCTGGGCATCCCCGAGGGCATCCGCAACCTGGCGCTGATGATGATCCCGCTCGGCTACTACGGGCAGCCGGAGGACGTCGCCAAGGCGCACCTGTACCTGGCCTCAGCGGATTCGGACTACATCTCGGGCCAGACGCTCGTCGTCGCCGGGGGCCTCTTCCGCTACTGAGGCCTCCTATTGGGAGCCGCTGGAGCCGCTCGGAGCTGTAACGTTTTTCCGGTGAGCTCCGTCCTACTCCCCGAAGGATCTGTGTGGACGTACCAGCCGAGGTCATCGAGGCGTGCCAGAAGGGCCAGCCCGAGGCGTTCGAGGAGCTGATCCGCCTCTCGCAACGGGACGTGTACTCCTTGGCGCTCCGCCTGACCGGGAATCCGGACGACGCGGCAGATGTCGCCCAGGAGACCTACATCCGGCTGCTGCGCTCGATCAAGTCCTTCCGCGGCGAGGCGAAGTTCTCGACGTGGCTGTACCGGGTCACCTCGAGTGTGGCGATCACGAGCCTGCGGAAGCGGGCACGCCGCCGCAACGAGGTCTCCCTTGACTCGGTGGAGAACGACCAGTGGCAGGACTGGCACGCCCCGGCATCGGGTGATCCGGGTGCCGAACTCGACCGGCGGCAGCTCGCCGACCGGCTCGACTCGGCGCTGCTGGCCCTGCCGGCGGGGTACCGGGCCGTGGTGGTCATGCGGGACGTGTACGGCTTCTCCCTCGAGGAGGTGGGCAACCAGCTCGGCATCTCGGAGGGGGCGGCAAAGGTGCGCCTCCACCGTGCCCGCCAGAAGCTGAAGCAGACGTTGTACGACGAGGCGCCGGCGAGTCCGGTCTCAGGAAAGGGAAAGGAGCTGAGCGGTGGAGTGTCGTGAGGCAGCGGAGCATATCCCCGCCTACGTGGACCAGCCCGGCGGGCCTGCTGCCCGTGCCCTGGACGCCCACCTCCGCGCCTGCGAGCCCTGCAGCCGCGAGCTCAGGGCCTACCGGGAGATGCAGGGTGCCCTCTCGGCCCTCGCCACCCAGATCATCGAGCCGCCGGCCTGGCTCCTCCCCTCGACGATCGACGCCGTCCGAGCCCGCACAACGCTGCGCCGGATCCCGGCAGCCGCCGGCCGGGTGCGCAAGCGCCTCGCCGACCCCAAGGTCGCCGTGGCGGGTGGGGCCGCCATCCTGCTGGCGGGCCTGGCGACCGGCGCCGTGCTCATCCGGGGCCGCCGCCGCCGGCGCCGGCTGGTGACGGGCCTGCGCCAGGCTGCCCTGGCGTAATCCACCAACCTTCGGAAGAAATCACGCGTATGCGCGTGTTTTTTTCCGATCCTCGCCAGGCTCCGCTTCGAATCCCCCGCTCCGTAACCATCTCGCCACTGACAGCGTCTGATGATGTGAAAGCGGGACCGCCCGGCTCAACGGAGCAGGCGACGGATCCCGAGACGCAAGGAGGCAGAAGTGGTCATCGGAATCGCAGTTGTGATGGGGATCCTCGGTGGTCTGGTCGTGAAGGCGCTCTTCCTCAAGCAGTCCAACCTGGCGTGGGACGCGATCTTCGGTCTGGTGGGTGGCGTCGCCGCCTACTTCCTCTACCGCTCACTCTCCGTCGACGTCCTGCGGGCCGTCTTCGCACTCGGCACCGCAGTCGTCATCGCCGGCGTCCTGCACGAGGTCTGGACCCGCTTCGGCAAGACCGCCTAAGCACCGGCAACCGCTTCACCTTCGAGGGCGCTCACGGCGCCCTCGAATCGCGTCCGGGGACATAGGGCACCCGCCTGATTGCCGCCGTAGCAGGGTGTCCCTATACTAGGCGTGGCCAATGCGGGCAGCAGGGCGCGCACGGAGGCCCGTAGCTCAACTGGTAGAGCACCGGTCTCCAAAACCGGCGGTTGGGGGTTCAAGTCCCTCCGGGCCTGCCAGATCACCGAAGGCTCCCGATCGACCTCCGGAGTGCGAAGCATGAACCGAGAAGTCAAGCGGATGATGAAGAAGCGGGAAGGCGCTGCCGACCGGCTGAAGCGCCCTACCCCGCAGCAGGCTGCCGCAAAGAGAAAGCGCACCAAGCCCAAGGATTTCGTGAAGGAAGTCCGGGGTGAGCTCGCCCGGGTCGCCTGGCCCAGCCGCCAGGAGGTCCTGACCTACACGCTGGTCGTGGTGGTCTCGGTCGCCTTCTTCATGACGGTGATCGGGGTGATGGACTACGCGTTCACCAAACTCGTAGTCAAGCTGATCTCTGGCGTCTGAGCTGGCCATGCCCGACAACGACGCGGACGACCCGGAGGCAAACGAGACCTTGACGACTGAACTTGCAGACACGAAGACCGTGGAGCCCGAGACTCCCCTTGAGCCCGAGCTCGAAGCCGAGTTGGAGGCCGACCTGGCCACCGACACCGCGTCCGACGAGGCCGTGGGCGACGAAGCCGAGTCTGACGAGGCCGAGGGCGATGCCGGCGAGTACGAGGAGGAGTACGTCCCTCCCGCCGAACGCCCGGGTGATTGGTACGTCGTCCACACCTACGCCGGCTACGAGAACAAGGTGAAGGCCAACCTCGACACCCGGATCCGCTCCATGAACATGGAGGACAAGATCTTCGAGGTCGTCATCCCGATCGAGGACGTGATCGAGTTCAAGGGCGGCAAGAAGCAGGTCGTCCAGAAGCGGATCTTCCCCGGCTACCTGATGGTCCGTATGTACGTCGACGACGACTCCTGGTACGTGGTCCGCAACACGCCGGGTGTGACCGGGTTCGTCGGGTCCGGGGCCAAGCCGGTCCCCCTAGCCACCCGTGAGGTCGAGAAGATCCTGCAGGTGAAGCCGGTCGAGCGCCTGAAGCCCCGCCTGGAGTTCGAGGTGGGCGAGAGCGTCCGGGTCGTCACCGGGCCCTTCGCCAACTTCACCGGTACCATTTCAGACATCAATGTGGACCAGTCCAAGCTCAAGGTCCTCGTCAACATCTTCGGTCGGGAGACGCCGGTCGAGCTCTCGTTCGAGCAGGTCGCCAAGCTCTAGGCCCTCGGGGACCTCCGGCACGTACAAGGGCACGTACAAGAAGGAAGGAAGCATTTCGATGGCAGCCCCACGCAAGAAGAGGAAGATCCTCGCGGTCGTCAAGCTCCAGATCCCCGCGGGCCAGGCCACGCCGGCCCCGCCGGTGGGGACCGCGCTCGGCCCCCACGGCGTCAACATCATGGAGTTCGTCCGGAGCTACAACGAGCGGACCGCCTCCCAGACCGGCACCGTGGTCCCCGTGCAGGTGACCGTCTACGACGACCGCAGCTTCGAGTTCGTCCTGAAGACCCCGCCGGCCTCGGTCCTCCTGAAGCAGGCGGCCGGCGCTCCCAAGGGCTCCGCGGAGCCGCACAAGGTGCGGGTCGGGACCGTCAGCAAGGACGAGCTCCGCCGGATCGCGGAGCTGAAGCTCCCCGACCTCAACGCGTACGACGTCGACCACGCCATGCGGATCATCGCAGGCACGGCACGCTCCATGGGGGTAGCTGTCGAAAACTAAGTTCACCCACACCGACAACGTGGGAGACCTCCCCGATCCGGCAGGGGTGCGGGAGGGTCGCCTGGACCACGGGAGGCTCAGCACATGGCTCACAAAGGAAAGCGCTACACGAAGGCCCTGGAGGCGTTCGACCGGGAGAAGTTCTACACGCCGGCGGAGGCACTCGACCTCACCAGGTCCCTGGCCACCGCGAAGTTCGATGAGACCGTCGAACTGACGCTCCGCCTCGGCGTCGACCCCCGCAAGGCGGACCAGCAGGTCCGTGGCTCCGTCAGCCTACCGAGAGGCACCGGCAAGTCCGTCAGGGTCGCCGTCTTCGCCCAGGGCGACAAGGCCAAGGAGGCGGAGGAGGCGGGGGCAGAGGTCGTCGGCGCCCAGGACCTCGCCGACCGCATCCAGAAGGGCTGGACCGACTTCGACGTGGCCATCGCGACGCCCGACATGATGCCGGTCGTCGGCAAGCTCGGGAAGATCCTCGGCCCCCGCGGCCTCATGCCGAACCCGAAGTCCGGCACCGTCACCCCGGACGTCGCCCGGGCGGTCAAGGAGGTCAAGGCCGGCAAGATCGAGTACCGGACCGACCGCCAGGCCAACGTCCACACCGTCATCGGCAAGGCGTCGTTCCCGGCTGCGGACCTGGCGGAGAACTACCTCGCCGTCGTCGACGAGGTGCTGCGGGCCAAGCCGGCGGCCGCCAAGGGCAAGTACATGAAGTCGGTGACCGTGGCGCCGAGCATGGGGCCGGGCGTCCGGGTGGACGTGGCCCGTCTCAAGGAGGCCACCGCGGTCGACGGCGCAGATTCGTAGGGCCCCGGCCGCAACGGGGAAGCAGTTCGGCTACAGTTGGTGTGCCGGAGACAGCAGGTGGCCGTCAGGCCCTAAGTCCCGCCCAGGAGTAGGGGGGAGCCCGCCGAGGCGACGAGGATGCAGCTTCTCGCGCGACCTACCGTCTCCGGTGGGTCGTTTTGTTTTTCCGACGTGCTTGTTCTGGCTTGACTGATGAACCTACTTGATTGATGAACCTAAGGGACGGAGTGACACACATGCCCAAGGCGCAGAAGGTCCAGGCGGTCGAGGAGCTCAAGGTCGAGTTCCGGGACTCCCAGGCCGCCCTCCTGACCTCGTTCCGCGGCCTCAAGGTGGCCGAGATGACCGAGCTGCGGCGCTCGCTCGCGGCCTCGCAGACCGAGTTCAAGGTGGTGAAGAACACGCTTGCCCGGATCGCCGCGAAGGAGGCCGGTCTCGAGGACCTCATGCCGCTGCTGGAGGGCTCGACGGCGATCGCCTTCGTGCGGGGGGACCCGGTCACGGCGGCGAAGGGGCTCGACGAGGTCTCCAAGAAGTACCCGGCCCTCGTGCTGAAGGGGGGCCTGCTCACCGGCAGGGTCCTGAGCGCCGAGCGGGCGGCTGCCCTGGCGAACCTGGCTCCCCGTGAGGTCCTGCTCGCACAGCTTGCGGGCGCGCTCCAAGCCCCGCTGGCCAAGCTGGCGGCGCTGCTCCAGGCCCCGGTCCGAAGCCTGGGGTACGCCCTGGGTGCCTACCGGGACAAAGTGACGACGGAAGCCCCCCAAGCTGCGGACGCCCCGCCGGCTGCGGACGCCCCGCCGGCTGCGGAGGCGCTCGCAACCGAGCCGCCGGCCGACGCAGCCCCCGCAGAACCCGTTGCAGCCCCCGCA
>DASPZW010000051.1:0-2161 GCA_035636055.1 Actinomycetota bacterium | reverse complement strand
CGGCATCGTTAAAGTTCCCTCCTATTCCGAAAGCCCCTATTCCGCTGGCTCCGATTTCATGGCCCCGCCGGGCCCAAGGAGCATCGCGCTATCACCGCCAGCGCGGTATTGACCGTCGAGGTGACCGTGCCCGAGATGGCCGCGCGGGCGGGCAGGGCGCCGGTCGCCCCCGCCAGCACCGCGGCCGCAGTGTCGGTGGCATGGATGAACACCGCCCGGCGCACCGCCTGCTCCCTGGGCGCCCCCTCCCCGGCGAGGAGGTCGAGGCCGAGGAAGATCGTCCGGATGCCGAACAACCGCAGCACGTACGTGGCTGTCTTGTTCTTCTCCGGGTCGATCCCGATGAGGTGCAGGAACTTGCCGGGCGCCACCAGCGCGACGGTGCCGTTGACCAGCCGCACGACGCCCAGGGCCTTCCGGGCCTTCTCGGCGTTCAACATGTGCACCTCCTTCATCCGGTTGGCCCGGTGCAGTCGTTCCGGGCACAGGTTGCTATCCTCGTCGTTTGGGAGGACCAAGGGAAGCACTTGATACAGCATTCGGTCGTCGAGGCCAACGGCATCGAGTTCCGTGTCGCCGAGGCGGGGGACCCGGGGGCACCCGCCGTCCTGCTGCTGCACGGGTTCCCCGAGGGCTCGATGAGTTGGGGGCCGGTCATGGAGCGCCTCCCGGGCCTCCACCTCCTCGCCCCCGACCTTCGTGGCTACCCGGGGACATCCCGGCCCGCCCGGGAGCCGCGTGGCTCCAACGGCTACGACGTCTTCGCCCTCACCGACGACATCCGCGCGCTGATCGAGGCCCTGGGCCTTGTGCGCCCGCTGCTCGTGGCCCACGACTGGGGCGGCGCCCTGGGGTGGATCTTCGCCCACCGCTTCTCGCCCCTCATCCGCAAGCTGGTGATCGTCAACTGCACGCACCCGAGGACGCTCGTGCGGGCGGCCGTGCACAACCAGGACTGGCAGCCCTTCCGGATCCCGTGGGTCCCGATCTTCGAGATCCCGTGGGTGCCGGAGGCGATGCTGAGCACCCGCCTCGGCCGTGCCACCCTCCGGTTCTCCTTCACGATCCGGGAGGGCCGGAAGGGCGCCATGAACCGGGTCCTGGTCGACGAGCTCGTGGGCCGGTTCCAGCACGCCCGGGACCTGGCGCCGCCGATCGATTGGTACCGGGCCATGGTGGCCACCCACCTGCTGCGCAAGCGGCGGGCCCCCCTCTACGCCCTCTACGACCAGCCCATCAGCGTGCCGGTCACCATGGTCTGGGGCATGAAGGACGGCGCTCTCCCCGCCAAGATCGCGATGCGCAGCGGGGCGGACGCCGGCTGCGAGGTGGAGTGGCGGCCCCTGCCGGGCGTCGGTCACTTCGTGAGCCTGGAAGCCCCGGACGAGCTGGCCGCCGAGATCGACCGGGCTCTCGCCTCAGCCCCGGCGTGACGCCTGATGGGGCGAGCCTTCACGAGGCTCTGAGGATCCCGATCGCCAGCGGCTGGCCCTCGATGTCGGCCACCTTCGCGAAGGCGTCGTCGGACGGCGCCGGCAGGCGTTGGGTGGCAAGCACCTCGCCGAGGATCCAGCCCTCGTGCGCATCGACCGCCGCCGCGACCTCGCCGCCGGCCTCGAGGTACAGGCCGATGCGGTCCGCGATGTCCAGCCCCGCCTCCTTGCGGGCGTCCTGGACGGCGCGGACGACCTCCCGGGCCAGGCCCTCGGCGTGCAGTTCGGGCGTGACCTCGACGTCCAGGGCCACGGCGTACGGGCCCTCGTGCTCGACCTCATAGCCCTCCCGCTTCACGGCCCGCACCTCCAGGTCGGCGGCCCCCAGGATAAGGGACTCCCCCTCCACCACCACGGTCGCCGCACCGCCCGCAGCCAGCTCCTCGCGCAGGGCCACGACCTGCTCGGGACGAAGCGCCGCCAGGGCTGCGGCGATGGCCGGCATGCGGGGGCCGAAGCGGGGGCCCAGGGCCCGGAAATTGGGCTTGACCGTGTAGTGGACCAGTTGTTGCAATGACTCCACCAGCTCGAGCTCCTTGACGTTCAGCTCCTCGGCGACCAGGCGCGTCAGGGCTGCGACGTCCGTGCGCTCTGCGGCGGGCACCACCGCGAGGGCCTTCGGCAGCGGCTGGCGGGTCTTGACCTTCGCCCGCGCCCGGGCCGCCCGG
>DASPZW010000050.1:0-5214 GCA_035636055.1 Actinomycetota bacterium | reverse complement strand
GTGGCTCACCGTCCAGGCCGAGTGCTTGGGCTTGGGTGCGAGGATCTGAACGGCCCCGTCCTGCTCCCGGGCTGTGAGCACCTCGGCGGCGAGGTCGTTGCCGACGCCCTGCCCCGTTTCGAGCGAGAAGTCGTAACCATGCCAGGGGCAGCGCACGGCGCCATCGTGGACGATCCCCTCGGCGAGGGGACCACCCTGATGGGGGCACCTGCCCTCGACGGCGTGCCAGCCGCTGTCCGTGCGGACGAGTCCGACGGTGCGCTCGCCGACCGCGACGGCGTGGATCCGCCCATCCGAGAGGGTGCCCGCGGATCCGACGGCGATCCACTGCTCCGCCTGGTCGCCCTTGGCGCGATTGGCCTTGGCGATCGTCGCACCCTCGTCGTCCTTGAACCCGGCGTACCAGTGACTGCCGTCGCAGAACGGCTTGTTCCGGGAGTGGCCGCAGCGGCAGAGCGTGTAGTGCTCCCGGCTGGCGCCGTCGCCGAACTCGACGCCCTGCAGCCCGATCGACCCGGTCACCCGGTAAGGGCCGTTGCGGGAGACTTTGATCCCGGGCTCGCCGCCAACGTCGGTCTCGACGGGGCCGTCCTGCGAATAGCTCAGGGCTCCGGACGGACACCGGCGGATCGTCTCGATGATGTCCTGGGGGGATGCGCCTGCCGGATCGATCCACGGCTCCGCACCCGAGCGCCAGACCGCCGGCAGCCCTGCGGTGCAGAAGCCAGCATGGCTGCAGATGCCCCGGTTGTCGCGGATCGTGATGCCGTCGCTTGCATAGGTATCGAGCCGGTCGGGAACCCGACCCTCTTCCTTGGTGTCGGTCCACCCCACCCGCTGGTGCGTGCCGTCGCAGAACGGCTTGTTCGACGAGTTGCCGCACCGGCACAGCCGGACGGTCTTCCGGGCCTGGATCGGCTCCCCGCGGGAGTTGACGAAACGTCGCAGGCGCTCGACGACCAGCGGGCCGTTCGCTTCCAGGCTGATGGTTGGGGCGGCCTCTTCATCGTTGCCCATCCGGTTTCCTCCCGTGCCGATCGACCCTTAGGCGTGCCCCGGCATCGTAGTCCCGTGCCCGGGGCCGCCCGTTACGGATTCCTTACATGCTGCGAACAAATTTGCGTGGCCGTGAATGGTGATAGCCCACGTCCCCCGAGCGCCGTCCGGGGCAACGTTTGACCCAACGTTGGTGTCCGATTTGGCACCAGGACTTTGGGCTCCCCGATAGCTGCTACTCCTGAAGGCAGGAATTCGCGAAGACTTCACCCGGCGGCCACGGCCCGGACAGATCCCGTTCACACCGGCCCGGAATGATCTGGGCAATGACCGTCGATATGCACGACGAGGGCCGCAACGAGATCCACGACAGCCAGGTCTCCCGGCGCAGGTTCCTGCAGGGTGCCGGGGCTGCGGGCCTGATCGCCACCGCACCCTGGCTCTGGCCCGGCGCCGCCAGCGCCCGCACCGCTCCCCGCCTTCTCCGGGAGACCCCCATCGCCGGCGCCCCGCCCCCCGAGCAGCTCCACCTGCAGTTCGGCGCAGACGCCGCCTCACAGATGTCGGCCAGTTGGGCCACGCCGGTCCGGGTGAACCGGCCACGGCTGCGCCTCGGCACGCCCGGCCACGGCCACGGCAAGGTGATCGACGCCGACGAGCGGGTCTACATCGAGGCGCTGACCGGTCAGACCGTCTACACCTACCACGCTCAGATGGATGGCCTCGACGCCGGCACCGACTACACGTACCAGGTCCACCACCGCTGAGCGGACCCCCTGGCGGGAAGGTTCCGGACCGGGCCGGACGGCCGGTCGGAGAAGTTCCGCTTCACGAGCTTCGGCGACCAGTCCCTCCCGGTGCCCATCGTCTGGGCCTCGGCCCGTGGTCCCCGAACGCCGGCTTCGTCGTGGACGCCGTCGAGGCGGCCGATCCCCTCTTCCACCTGTTGAACGGCGACCTCTGCTACGCCAACGTCAGCGACTCGCCGGTCGAGACATGGCAGACCTTCTTCAACAACAACATGCGCTCGGCCCGCAACCGCCCGTGGATGCCCTGCGCCGGCAACCACGAGAACGAGGTGGCCAACGGACCGCAGGGCTACCTGTCCTACCAGACCCGCTTCGACCTCCCCGCCAACGGCGAGGCACCGCCGTTCGCCGGCAACTGGTACGACTTCACGGTCGGCGCGATCCGGGTGGTCTCGATCAACAACGACGACGTGTGCCTGCAGGACGGCGCCTTCAGCGGCTACCGCCGGGACCACGTACCGGGCTACACCGCCAACGGCGCCAACCCGTACATCCACGGCTACAGCGGCGGCGCCCAGAAGCGGTGGCTCGAGCGGACCCTTCGCGACGCCCGGGCCGACGAGGACATCGACTGGATCGTCGTCTGCATGCACCAGGTGGCGATGTCGTCGGCCCACTTCAACGGCGCCGACCTGGGCATCCGCGAGGAGTTCCTCCCCCTGTTCGACCGCTACGGCGTCGACCTCGTTGTCGCCGGCCACGAGCACCACTTCGAGCGCACCTTCCCCGTAAGGGGCGTCGTCTCGGGCAGCTCGTTGCTCACGCCCGACACGCAGGGCACGGATGCAGCGAGGATCGACAGCCGGGTGCTGCCACATGATCATCGGTGGCGGGGGCCATTCGGGCTTCACGCCGCCCAGCGCCTTCGACACTCCCTACGACGGCGTCCTGATCGTCGGGGTCGGGGACGGCAACCCGCAGAAGCAGCACCCCACGATCGTCGTCACCGAACCCGCCGCCTGGTCCGCCTACCGCGATGTGACGACGCCGTATGGCTTCGCAACGTTCGACGTCGATCCCGACGCCGGGGAAGGGCTAACCACGATGACGGTCACCCACTACGGTGCCCAGAAGGGGTCGAGCGTCTACGCCTCGGTCGATACGTGCGTGCTCCAGCGCCCGGTCCTGCGCGGCACCGGGGACCAGGCCGCCCGGCGGCACGCCGCAGCCGCAGTCGCTCGCTGAGACCAAAGATCCTCGTTCCACGAATCGAGTGTTCATTTGGCCGCGCTATACGCGGTGACATGAACACTCGATATTTGCTCCCCTATCGGACGCCCGTGTTTTCAGTCGCGCCCGAACCAACGGCCGACCGGCCCACGGTCACGGCCCAGGCGGCCCCGCTGAGCACGAAGGAGACGTCGGCGTCATCGGCGACGCCGTCCATCTGGTTGAGCAACTCGAAGAGCACCGGGTTGCCGAATGGCGACGTGGTGCGGTCCATGGCCACGAGGTCGACATCCTCCAAGACGACCACGGATGGCTGCAGCATCCGGGCCAAGGCGCACGCCGGCGCGATCATCTGCAGACCCCAGCCCGTGAGCAGCACGACGGTATGGTCCGTCAGCCGGCCGAGGAGATGCCGCACGATGAGTGTCTTGCCGTTGCCCGGCGGCCCGTAGAGCAACAGGCCCCGCTTCACGTGCTGGCCACTGGCCCGCAACCGGTCGCGGTGGGTGGCGATCCCGACGACCTGGCGCTCAACCGACTCGAGGATGCCGGGAGCGAAGACCAGTTCGTCGCGGCCCACATTCGGGCGCTCGTGGAAGGTCACGGGGCCGGCCCCCATGTAGCCCATGCGGGATTGCCCGAACGACAGGACTTGGCCCCGGAAGACGTTGAGCTCCACCGTGAGGCGTCGTACTTCGGCCAGCAGGGACCGGGCGGGAGCCCCCTCAGCGGCGAGGATCTGGAGCGTGACCACCTGGTCGGGTCCATGGTGCTCCTGTGGTCCCCGCAGCAGCACGACCAGCGGCACACCTTGCCCGCACGAGGGTAGATCCCGAACTGCACGACGGCCATCGTCTCGTCAGGCCCTGCCGGCAGGTTGACGAAGTCGACCGAGCCGAATGCAATCCCCATGTGCCTGCCCATCTCGATGAGGTCGGACAGGGAGCCGTGGTGTCGCTGCTGCCCTGAGAGCCCGATCACCTCAAACCAGCGGCCCCAAGGTAGGCATCGATGGCGACCTGCACGTTGGCGTGGTCGTAGGGGGGAAACGTCTCCGAGATGATCGGCATCCCCCCGCAGTCGTCGCCGAGATGGGTGTCCAGGATGTCCTTGAGGGGCGATGTGGCGCCGGCCTCGGCTGCAGCCTGCTCCATCTGGCGCAGGAAGCCCTCGAAGAGACGGGCGAACTGCCCGACATCGATGTCCACGTCCGAGAGCATATCGGTCGGATCCCGCAGGTGCTCCGACCGTCACCGGGTTGGGTTAGCCCTGATGGGCGGGCGAAATGATGCCGATGGGCCATTGGGAGCCCCCTGCCCGTTGTCGATCATCAGACCACGGGTGACAAGCGTCTGAGCCGAGGAACGACGTCGTTCGTCATTGCCTGCGCAGTGGGGGCTTTGGCGTTTCGAGGTCGGTCGGTGACCGTCAAGGGAGGCTACTGGTGCAACGATTTCGACTTCGACGCAGACGGCTTGACGATCGGGGCACGGTCGCCCTGGAGTTCGCCCTGGTCATTCCGACCCTCCTCCTCCTCGTCTACGGGGGGCTGTCGTTTGGCCTCGCGATGGCCGCCAAGAGCGTGACCACCGAAGCTGCCGCGGAGGGTGCTCGGGCTGCGATCGGCGCCCCCATCATCGCCGCCGACGGCGGAAGCCAGTGCGCTGCGTACACGCGCACGGCCCGGGCCCAGGCGCTGCAGGCGCTCAACGGGCTCGGCACCTCGTCGTCGTATGCAACCGTCACCCCGACGGTCGGCATGCTGGCGGGCGGGGCGTGTGTGGACACCGCCACCACCGGGGTGATCGTCACCGTGACCGTCAGTTATCCGTATGCCGCCCATCCGACGATTCCCAATGCACCGGGCATGGGGCTCGTGTTGCCGACGAGCATCGACGCGACCTACGCCGTCGAGGTTTCATGAAACCCTCCGTGCATTCCGCCCGCGCGCGCCTGGCCGGCCGCTGCCGGATGGTGCTGGGCCACGAGGAAGGGGAGCGGGGCGCCATCGTCATCGTGGCCGCGCTGGTCCTCACCATCGTGGTGTTCGCCGGCGCGCTCTCGCTTGACATCGCGGGCCGGGTGGCGGAGGTGCGCCGGGACCAGGCAACGGCAGACCTTGCCGCGCTGGACGCGGCCCGGGATCCGACGCATGCCCAGACCCTTGCAGCCGCAAGCGCGCTGCGCAACGGGGTCGCCACGGACGTCACAGCCACCGTGGGATCGGTGAGCGTCGTCA